>DAORIR010000022.1:0-7728 GCA_035438605.1 Minisyncoccota bacterium | reverse complement strand
TGGCCTCAATGTCGCAATGTACAAGAGTACTATTGTCGACAAAGCATTTGCAGATTTGTTTGCATCGACTGACCCTGAAAAGAAAAAAGCAGCAATCCAGAGCATTCAGTCGGATATTGGCAAAAACGCACCTGTCGCATTCCTCTATTCTCCCCTCTACCTTGAAGCCCGACGAGACACGCTCCAAGGACAGACAAAAAATACCGGCATTGTCTTGCCATCAGACAGATTCAGAGACGCTTACAACTGGTATATAGAGACAGAAAAAGTTTGGAATTTTTTAATAAAAAATTAATTAATAATTTATCAACTAAGATTATAATGAAACAGTAATCACAAAATCAGTATATGGAAAATAATTACCCAAGAAAAAGAACATCAGACAGACCGCAGAGTACAAAGACATTCAGGTCAGATTCAGCAAATGGATCAAGCCGACCTCATGTCGCAGCACACGGAGCTGCGCACAACGCGACTTCTCATGCTTCTCATGGAGCATCGGGAGCTGCCCGAACACATGGCGAGCACAGCAGCGGCGCCCGCGGAGGAGCAGCAAAAAAGACAGTGCGAACAAAGACCTTCCAATATGGAGGCAAGTTCGGCAAGTCTCGACGCCCAAAACAGCCTGAGCCGCCACGACCGACAGCTTCTCGACCTGAGAGAAATAAAGTAAACATTCCGCCAGTCGCGCCCGGCACTTACCGAATCATTCCACTCGGCGGCGTTGAAGAAATCGGCAAGAACATGACTGTCATCGAAACTGCTGACGACATCATCGTCGTTGATGCTGGTATGCACTTCGCCACAGAAGAAACTCCTGGTATCGACTACACAATTCCAAACACTCGCTACCTCGAAGAGCGCAAGGACAAAATCCGCGCTGTCTTCATCACGCACGGTCACCTCGACCACATCGGCGGTTTACCAATTGTTCTTTCTCGCATCGGCAATCCACCTGTTTACTCTCGAAACCTTACAGTCTTGATGCTCAAAAAGCGCCAGACAGAATTCCCGCATCTTCCGCCACTCAATGCGATCGTTGTCGAGAAAAATGAAGTTGTTACTGTCGGCAAAATGCGCATCCGATTCTTCGGCGTGACGCACACTATCCCAGACTCAATGGGTATCATCCTCGAAACACCAAATGGCTGGATCGTTAACCCTGGCGACTACAAGCTCGATCAGCTCGACGGCATTGTTACTCCAGAAGAAGAAAAAGAATACTCTATTTTCGACAAAGCAAAAGTTCTCATGCTCATGACAGACTCGACAAACATCGAGAACGAAGGCTTTGCGCTTCCTGAAATAAAAGTGCACCAAGGACTCGAGCACCTCATTCGAGAAAACAAGGGCGGCCGCATCATCATTGCTGCTTTCGCTTCGCACATCACTCGCCTCGTCCGAATCATCAACATCGCCGAAGAACTCGGTAAGAAAATCGTGCTTGAAGGTCGCTCAATGAAGAACAACATCGATATCGTCATCCAAGCTGGCCTCGCTAATCCGAAAAAAGATACGATTATTTCTGTCGACGACATGCAGAACTATCCGCCAAACAAGCTCATCATTCTCATGACTGGTGCTCAGGGCGAAGAATTTGCTGCACTCAACCGCGCTGCGAACCGCACACATGCCAAGTTCAAGCTTGAAAAGGGCGATACAATCATCCTTTCGGCTTCGATCATTCCGGGCAACGAAAAAGCAGTTGAGCGCATGAAAGACGGTATCGCCCGACAAGGCGTCAAAATCGTCAGCTACAAAACTCCCGGCGAAGACTACGTCCACGCAACTGGCCACGGCAACAAAGAAGACGTTCGCTGGCTCCACAAGAAGATCAATGAAAAATTCTTCATTCCGATCCACGGCAACCATTACCGCCTCCAGCTCCACAAAGCTTTGGCTATGGAAACTGGCGTCCTCGAAGAAAACATCGTTGTGCCTGACAACGGCAGCATAATCGAAATCAGCGAAGACGGGCAGAAGCTTACCGTTCTCAAAGAAAAGGCTCCAGCTGCACCAATGATGGTTGATGGCTTCTCAATCGGCGACGTTCAGGAAGTTGTCATCCGCGACCGACAAATGCTTGCCCAAGACGGCATGTTCGTTGTCATTGCGACAGTTGATCCAACAACAGGCAAACTCAAGAAGTCTCCTGACCTCATTTCCCGCGGCTTTATCTACCTCAAAGAAAACCAAGAGCTTCTCCGCGCAGCGCGGCACATCATCAAGAAGACTGTTGAAGACGGCGTTGCCGGACAGAATCCAGTCAACTTTGATTTCGTCAAAACGCAGCTCGGCGATAACATCTCTAAGTTTCTCTTCCAGAAAACTGCAAAGCGTCCGCTTGTTATCCCCGTTGTACTTTCGGTTTAACTCTAAAATTAATTTATAATGATTCTGTATGCGCATTGTAAAAGTGCGGGCGCTTAAGTATGCGCTCATAACAGGATTTCTCTTTTCGCTTCACTTAGCGCTTGTTAGCTATGCTAACTCAACTTTTGCTGCAAGCCTCTTCGGCGAAAATGCAGTTGGTCCACTCTTCAGCATCGCATCTTTGCTCGCGCTCATTGCGCTTCTCTTTTGGGCGCCGCGCAAAATTGCAATCAATGGCAGTGTGCTCTTTGTCGCGCTCCTGCTTCTCATTTCTGTTTTCGCGCTCACTGGACTATCGCAAGCAACGTTCGGCATTATTGCGGCGGCGCTTTTTGTTTTGTACCTTTCGCACAATTCGCTCATTCTCTATGGCTTCGACATGATCGTCGAGCATGCAACTGAAAATGCCGACACTGGAAAAATCCGTGGCATCTACCTGACTGTCCTCAACTTTGCTTGGATGGTTGCTCTCTTGGCGACTGGAAGAATTATCGAGTACGGCGGCTTCCGGCTTCTCTACCTCGTCGGCGCCACGCTCGTATTCTTCTCGCTTGCCACGCTGTACCGAGCGCGCCACATGCTCAACACGCACAAAATGAAGCCGGTACGCGTCGGCGTGAACTTTAGGCACATGATCAGAAGCAAGAATCTTTCTTCGATTTTCCTCGTCAACTTCTTGCTCCAATCTTTCTATGTGATCATGGTTATTTTTACGCCGCTCTACCTTTCGACAATAGTTGGCTTTGGCTGGAAAGAAATCAGCATCATTTTTGTAGCAATGCTTTCGCCTTTTGTTCTGCTCCAGTATCCGCTCGGCCGCATTGCTGACATGCGCTTCGGCGAAAAAGAAATCCTGATCTTCGGGCTCATCGTCATGGGGCTTGCTACGCTCATGATTACAACAATCGACACGCCATCTGTTTGGCTCTGGGCAACGACACTTCTCGCGACTCGCGTCGGAGCCGCCTCAGTTGAAGTCATGTCTGACAGCTACTTCTTCAAGCACGTCGACGAAAAAGATTCAGGCCTCGTCAGCATCTATCGCGCAATTGCTCCTTTTGCAGGCGTTATCATGCCAATGCTCGGAGCGCTCATCATTAGCGCATACAGCTATACTGCCCTTTTCTCATTCCTCGGTGTCTTGTGTCTGCTTGCGATCATTCCGGCTGTTCGAATTAAGGATACGAAATAGCAGGTTAATTTTTAATTAAAAATAAGTAAATTAGCGCGCCCTCGCTAATTTCTCGGTTTTCGAGTAGGATGCATGTATGGAAAGAAAGAACTCATCTCGCCCAAGTTCGCGCCCAAGCAGCCGGCCGACTGGCAATAAATCTAAAACAAGAAGCGCATACGAAGGAAAGAAGCCACTTAAGGCTTTTTCCAAAAAACCGTATGTAGCAAAAGCCGAAAAAATTGAAGTTGCTGCACCCACCCCGAAACACACAGACGGCAAAGAGCGCATCAATGTCGCCCTTCGCAATACTGGCAAAGCCACTCGCCGAGAAGCAGACGAACTTATTGAAGGCGGCAAAGTTTACGTCAACGGGGTCAAAGCAACACTTGGCATGCGCGTTCTGCCGACTGACAAAATCGAAATCCGCGGCAAAGGCAAAGACTATCGCTACTTTATCTACAACAAGCCAGCCGGCATCGTAACGACACAGCCGCACGACGACGAGAAAGATATTGTCGGCACTGCAAAGTTCCCAACGAAAGTCTTCCCTATTGGCCGCCTCGACAAAGAATCGACTGGGCTTATTATCATGACAAATGATGGACGCATTACTGATGATTTGCTTTCGCCCGACAAAGATCACGAAAAAGAGTACATCGTCACTGTCGACAAAATGGTGACGCGAATATTTAAAGAAAAAATGGAGAAAGGCGTTTTGATCGGTGGCGACCAGAAAATGGACCGGTACAAAACTCGTCCGTGTACCGTGAAGCTCATCGGCGACAAATCATTTTCAATTATCCTGACAGAAGGCAAAAACCGCCAAATCCGCCGCATGACCGAAGCCCTCGGCTTCACTGTCATGAAGCTCGAACGCACTCGCATCGGAAAGTTTATGATCGGCAAGCTTAAGCCCGGAGAATGGAGAGAGGTTAAGATGTAATAAAAAAACCCCGCTTAGTAAAGCGGGATTTTTTAATTAATCTAGCTCTGCGGCGCTTCTTGCAGCGTCACAATAATAGTTTTATTCGCTCCGGCGCGGAGGATTTTGAGAGTGAGAGTGTCGCCTACTTGATGCTCGCGGACAATGAGCGCGAGGCTTTGCGTTTCGTCGAGTTTTTTGCCGTCGGCTTCTATGATAATGTCGCCTTCTTTGAGGCCTGCTTTTTCTGCAGGAGAACCTTTGAGAATTGCAGCGCCGCTATTGTCTGAGCGGATTAAAACACCAGAAGAAACTGAAAGCTTTTCTTTTTCTGCAAAAGCTTCATCGATTTGGATGTAGCGAACGCCGAGATACGGACGAATTATTTTGCCCGTCGCTTTGACTGAAGCAATGATGCCTTTGACTGAATTAATTGGCAAAGCAAAACCAATCGACTGAGAACCTTGAGCAACTGCAACATTGATGCCGACGACTTGACCATTAAGATCAAGCAGCGGACCGCCAGAGTTGCCTGGATTGATCGCTGCATCTGTCTGAATAACCTGATCGAGCTGCTCGCTATTGCCCATGCCGTCGCCTGCCCTGATCGAGCGAGAGAGTCCGGAAACGACGCCGACCGAAACGGTGTTTTTGAATTGACCAAGCGCATTGCCGATAGCGATCACTGTCGAGCCAAGCTGAAGCCTGCTCGAATCGCCGAGCGCAATAAACGGAAAGCTGTTGCCTTCGATTTTAATAATTGCGACATCGTACACTTGATCGACGGCAATAATTTTTGCCGGATACTTTTTGCTGTCATTGAGAGTTACTGTGTATGAGGCGTCTTCGTCTTCTACAACATGGCGGTTGGTTACAATGTAGCCGTCATTTGAAACGAGAAATCCTGAGCCGTTGCCGATTTCCCTATTCTCTGTGCCGTTCTGAAATGGCGTCTGGAAAAAGAAGCCGAATGGATCAATATTATTGAGCGTTTCGTATTTTGGGACATCTTTGCTGATCGTGATCGAAACGACAGCAGGATTTGTTTTCTGAACTGCATTGGTGATGATGCTGTCATCGGAAAAAAGCGCAGTTTTGGCGACAGTTGAATCGTTTTCGCTATTAGCATTGACGTAGTCGCGCGCTATCGAAGAAAAAATCTTTGTCCTGAATGCATAGATAATGCCGAATAAAATGATGACGACTGCGAGCGCACTGCACGCAGCGACAATAACCATCTTTTTGTGTATATGTCTGTTATCCATAGGAAAATTGTATGCAATTTCATTTTTTGCCGCAACTAGGCAGAAATTGAGTATGTTGCGTCCTTTTTTGGTGTTTTTTGCTTTTTTGCAACAATTCCTTCTTTTTCCATTGCTGCGAGCGCAACTTCAATTCTTTCGGGTGGCAGCTTTATTTTTTCTTTAAGTTTGCTTAATGTCGAATGTGATTCAATGAGTACGCGCATTATTGCGCCTCGGGCTTCGCGGATAGAGCCCTTGAAAGTCGATTGTTTCGTAAAGCTTTTGTGCCTGTCGTTTGTCGAAAGTTTCATCTTCTTGAGATATGAGCCATAGTCCATGAGTGCGTAGTACCATTCGCGCGGGTTTTTCGTATCGAGCGTTTCTTCTATCAGCGGGAAAAGTTTGTTGTCAGCAATTTTGGCGGTCTTTTTTGCTGGAAAAAACTCGTAAATATATACGGCGCGAATATTTGTCTCAATGCACGCATATGGCTTATCAAAGGCAAATGCCAAAATAGCACGAGCCGTATATGGACCGATGCCTGGGAGCTTTTCTAGAGCTTCTGGTGTATTTGGTATGGCTGCTTTGTGTTCGGAAACAACAGCCTTAGCGAGCAGCCAAAGGTTTTTGCCTCGGCGATTGTAGCCAAGACCAGACCATTCGGCCAAGACATCTCGCAATTCTGCTGAAGCGAGCTTCTTCAGCGTGGGCCATTTTTTTAAGAATGAATTGTATTTAGCGACAACTCTGTCTGCTTGCGTTTGCTGAAGCATTATTTCAGAAACAACAATCCGATATGGATCTTTGGTTTCTCTCCATGGGAATGCGCGCTTATTCTTTTTGTAGTGATCCCAAACTTTTTTCTTGAAGATTTTTTGAGAAATAGCTGAGCGAGACTTCATAATGCTAGATCGGCAAAGCAAATGCGTGACTTGTGTAAGCAAGCGAAGCGAGTATGAAAAAGGCAACAACACCGGCAAAGACATGCTTCGGGTGCTGGCGGCGGATTTCGACAAAAACAAAAAGCAAAAGGCCGAGCAGCACAATCACAGCAAGCGCAGTCAGAGCGTAGTTTGAAATGCTTGGAATGCGGACAAGGGCACGATCTGCAAGCGTCGATTTTGAGGCTTCGCTCTGTGCAGCCAAACTAACAACAGAAAAAGCAGATTCATTTTGCGCAACAATAGTGTCATCTGTTTCAGAAATTACTTTTATTGGCTGTTCAGATGCTGACTGCAGCGGAGCTGACTCAGAAGCACCTGCAACTTCTGGATTTAGCGAATCATCTGATCCTGAAGATGTTGCGCCACTAGCGCTGCCTTGCTGCGCACTGGCTTCAGCTATAGCAACAGAAGCAATACGAGTCGGCGCACCAAAAAGCTGCACGACAAATGTCGTCTGCCTTCCCTGCCAAATGCCAGTCTTTGTAGCAATGCCTATTTCAGTAAAGCGCGGATCGACAATGTTTTCGCGATGCTTTGGAGACGCGAGCCATGCTGTTTCGACATCCGAGGATTCTGTAAAGTCGACAGCCAGATTTTCGCCAGCGTACATAAATTCATAGCCTGCTTTCTGGAACCAGTACCAAGGCGTCGTGCCGTCTGGACTTGTATGAGAGAAATATTGGCGAGCAGCCATATCGTCGGCCTTCATCTGGGCTGCGCGAGTGAGTGTATCTGAAACTGTAAGTTCGGATGCATCATTCTGGACGCGAGCTTTGTTGGTGAGATCAACAAGGACTGAAGTGTAGACAGCAGCTCCCTGTTCTGTCTTTGTCAGGTAGCCAGTGGCTGCAACTGAAGAGAGAAAGAAAATAATGCCAAGCACGAGTACAGCTGAAATGCTGGCATAGTGGAAAAGCGTCGGCTTATAGCCATTGCCTTCATGTGGGATCAGCGCGTGCTTAATCTTCTGTCTCATATAGTGAAAATACTATACCATAAAACCCAAAAATAGCAAAACCCCGCAACAAGTACGGGGTTTTGGCAATAGCTTAGCTATGAGTTTTGTCTATC
>DAORIR010000021.1:0-7901 GCA_035438605.1 Minisyncoccota bacterium | reverse complement strand
AAGACTTCAAAAGCGATTCGGCTACGATCGTGGCTCTTTGGGGCGACCTCGGCGCAGGCAAGACGACACTTACTCAGTATTTGGCCAAAAGCTACGGTATCGATGACGAAGTTGTTTCTCCGACTTTTGTCATTATGAAAATTTATCCGCTTGAAGAAGCTGGCAAATTCGGTCAGCTCATCCATATCGATGCATACCGTTTTGAAAACCCAGAAGAAGCTTCAGGTATCCGCTTGCACGAATACATTGCCGATCCGAAAAATCTTATCTTGATCGAATGGCCAGAACTTCTTGGCGACAGATTGCCTGATCGTCGAATCGATGTGAAGATTGCGCACAATGGAGAGGGAAGGAAAGTCAGGATTGAGGAAAAGGCGTAATTGTAGTATCTTAGGACAAAACTCACCGTCCTATGCAAAACCTCTTCCAGCCCCAGCCGACGAATTCCCGTTTTTCGAAAGCAGGCTATATAGCCATGCTTGCCCTTATAGGCCTATTTCATGGCTCATTGATTCTGTTTTGTTTGTACAAAATAGAAAAAGTAATAGGCAAAAATGATTCGCTTTCTCACCAAGTGCTATTGGTTTGGTCAGTTGTCATCATTGCAAATGTATTCTCGATATTTCGCAATTCGCGCTACATTGTTGCTAAAATTAAATCGTCTAAATGAAAAAGCAAAGTGCCCTGAAAAGGGCATTTTCAATTGTCCGGTTTTTGTCGCCGAATGCTATAATCACTCATATGCCAGCCAAGAAATCTGCCGCAAAGAAAGAAGGTGCCGAGCCGAAAGATGCTAAAACTCCTGCTAAGTCTGCCGAAAAGACTGCCAAGAAAAAGCGCCTCATTCTCCTCGATACTCACGCTATTTTGCACCGCGCCTACCATGCCATGCCCGACTTCTCGACCGCTTCTGGCGAGCCGACAGGCGCGCTCTACGGCCTTTCGACTATGCTTTTCAAGATCGTCGACGACCTCAAGCCGGACTATATAGTCGCGGCCTACGACTTGCCGAAGAAGACATTTCGCCACGAAGTCTATGAAGGCTACAAAGCTGGTCGCAAGACTATAGACGACGCGCTCAAGACGCAGCTTGGCGCTTCGAAGAAATTGCTCGAAGATTTTGGTATTCCCGTTTACTCATGCCCAGGTTTTGAAGCCGACGACATGCTCGGCACTATTGTTGAGCAGCTCAAGGATGACAAAGATGTTGAGATCTACATTGCAACCGGCGATATGGATACGCTCCAGCTCGTCGATAAAAAGCGCGTAAAAGTATTTACGCTTCGAAAGGGAATTACAGATACCGTTGTCTACGACGAAGCAGCTGTAAATGAGCGCTATGGTTTTGGACCTGAGCACATCGTCGACTATAAGGGTTTGCGCGGCGATCCATCCGACAACATTATCGGCGTCCCAGGCGTTGGCGAAAAAACTGCCACTATTTTGATTACGCAATTCGGTACGATTGAGAATATGTACAAAGTTCTCAAGAAAAATCCGGAGAAAGTAAAAGCGGCTGGCGTGACTGATCGCTTGATGGGCATTTTGCTTGAAAACGAAGAAGAAGCACTTTTCTCAAAAACACTTGCGACTATTTCGCGCAATGCTCCTGTTGAATTTAAGCTTCCCGAAAAAACATGGCAGCTTGGTGTTGACCCAACTCATCTAGAAAAAACATTTACTGAACTTGAATTCAAAAGTCTTGTTCCGCGCGTCAAAAAAATGTTTGGCACAAACGATACTGCTGGAGAGCGAGTTGCAAGTACAACAGACAAAGAAGAAATTGAAAAAACAGCGATTGCGCTTTGGCTGATAAATTCCGACATCAGCTACGCAGGGGAGTCTGAAATTTTGTCGTACGCTAAGACTGATAATTTTGAAAAAGCGAAAGCGAAAATTTTTGCTGATCTTGCTGCCGACAATCTCGACAAAGTCTACAGCGAAATCGAATTGCCGATTTATCCGATTGTTCGCAAGATGGAAACGTTCGGTGTCGGCATTGATCAGAAAGTATTTGCTGATATGTCGAAGAAGTATCACGAGAAAATTGATGCTATTGAAAAAGAGGCGTGGAAACTCGCCGGCGAAGAATTCAATCTCGCTTCTCCTAAGCAGCTTGCTGAAATTTTATTTACAAAACTCGGACTCAAGAGAAAAACCCGCACAAGCAAAGTTTCGACAAAAGCTGAAGTGCTCGCCGAGCTCGAAGACGCGCACCCAATTATTCCGCTCATCATGGAGCACCGCGAATATTCGAAACTTGTTGGTACATATATAGATACCATTCCGACAATGGTTGGCGCAGACGGACGTTTGCATACGCAATTTATTCAGCATGGCACGACAACTGGCCGCTTCGCTTCGCTCAATCCAAACTTGCAGAACATTCCGATTCGCACAGATGCTGGACGCGAAATTCGCAAAGGAATGATTGCAGGTCCTAATCGCTGCTTGATCTCGCTCGACTACTCGCAGATCGAGCTCCGAATCATGGCGATATTATCTAAGGATAAAGAATTAATAAAGATTTTTAATGATGGCATCGATGTCCACACCGGTGTCGCTTCTCGCGTCTTTGGTGTTCCCCCAGAAGAAGTTACCAAGCAAATGCGCAGCCGCGCCAAGACTATTAACTTCGGCATCATTTACGGCATGGGCATTTCAGCGCTCCAGAAAAATCTCGGCAGTACCCGCGAAGAAGCGCAGCAATTCCACGATGCATATTTCGAAAACTTTACTGGTGTCGGGAAGTTTATCGAAGACACAAAAGCCTACGCCAACAAACACTATTTCACTGAAACACTTTTCGGCCGCAAGCGCCGTTTTCCTGCGCTCCGCTCAGCTATGCCATTTCTTCGATCGATGGCCGAGCGCATGGCATCCAACGCTCCACTGCAGGGAACACAGGCTGACATTATCAAGCTTGCTATTCGTTTTGCTGATGAAGACCTCAAGGCTGCTGGCATCAGCGACAAAGTAAATCTCATTCTCCAGATCCATGACGAACTCGTGTATGAAGTCGATGTTGATCTCGCTGACCAAGCTGAAAAAATCATTCGCGCCGCTATGGAAAACGTTTTCCCGCGCTCATATATAAAGTACAAGCCGGAAGTGCCTATTCTCGTCTCGAGCGGAAAAGGGGACACGTTGTACGATCTCAAATAATCAACTACACTAGCAGTATGGAAACAAAACCTACTCCAGAGCAGCATATTAACTACCTCAGCAGCTTTCCGCCAATCATTCAATTTGGTACTCTCATTATTGGCGTCTTTATGGAATTCATTTTGCCGACAAAATTCTTTCCATCTGAATCTTCAAAAATAGTCGGCATCGTTTTTATTGTGCTCGCAACTGTACTCATTTTGTGGTCGCAAAGAGCTTCAGCCGAATTTCGCCGACGCGAGAAAAATGGCGAAGCCCGCAATTTCCGAAAAGGCCCGTACAAATGGAGCGATAACCCAACGTCATTTTCTCTCGGCTTGCTGATTACTGGATTCGGATTTTTGGTTAACTCATTTACTATTGTCGTCTTGGCTGCTGTCAGCTACTGGGTTTCATACGCTCTCTACGAAAATAAAAAAGGAAAAATTATGATGGAGAAGTACAAGGAAGAATATTCAGACTACAAGAAAAAAATTAAATCGCTTTTCTAATATGCTCATCGTTTTCTCCGGCGAGCGCGAAAGCCGCACGCAGGCCGTCCACAAAATAATTGATGCTGAAATAAAAAAGGGCAAGCAGCTCATTTCTTTTTCTGATGCATCATTCGAAAAGGAAAGTGCACTTTCGTATGCTGGCGGCGCAGACATGTTCGGCAATGCTTCAGTTGTTCACTTGTCGCGCGTCGGAGAGAAAGCAGATGGACCTGAATTTTTCATCAATAACATTTCGATTCTTTCTGAAAGCGAAACAATGTATGTTGTGGAAGAAAATGAACTTTCGAAAGATATCAAAAAAGTTTTTGAAGATGCTGGCGCAAAAGTCTCAGAGTTTAAAGAAGCCAAGCCTAACTTTTTCGGCGGACTCAATTCGTTTCAGCTCGTCGATGCGTACAACATGCGCGACAAAAAAAATAGCTGGATGCTGTACACAAAATTAATTGCGGCCGGAACATCTGCTGAAGAAATTGCCGGCTCGATGATTTGGAATTTCAAAAACCTCGCGCTCTACTTTTCTTTGCCGAAGCCAAGTGCTGAAGCTCTCGGCATGAAGCCATTTGTTTTTCAGAAAGTCGCGGCTGCTGCAAAACTTTTTTCAAAAGAAGAAGTTGCAGCGAAGTCATACGAACTTTCTTCAGCGCTCCATCGATCTCATCGCGGAGAAGGGGACGGCGCAACATTGCTTGAGCTTTTTATTTTGAAGTCGCTGTAAAAAAATAATTGGAACAAGTAAATCCGCGCTGCGGATTTTTTGTTGGCCTATTTTAAAATTGTATAAAAAATATTTGGCGCAAAACAAACCCCTTCAAAAGAGAGATGTGAAGGGGCTTTATATGGAGAGTCTCGGGGAGAATGAGACTGTTATTTAATTGTGTAACAAAGAACAGGGTTTGCGCTTTGAAGAGATTACAATGGAAAAAATCTCTTATAATGAACTAATTCAGCTGTTGTGAGCGATCTTTTTAATATTACCAAAAACTTGGTGTGTTTAAGATGTTCAGCGAGCTTTGATATAAGTATACGCGCTAATCTTTTTGCGCAAAGCCTCAAACTGTGGATTTCTAAAACATATTGCAAAATAAGCCTCATTCGTCTACTATACGCCTATATGACTATTGCCATTGTTGCTGTCCTCGTCTTTGTCGCCACTCTTTTGGGCGGTTTCTTCGCGCTTCGCTTCAAAGACAAGCTCCATTTGATCGTCGGCTTCTCGGCTGGTGCTGTGCTCGGCATTGCCTTCATCGACCTCTTGCCAGAGTCAGCAGAACTCGTGGGCTCATCTGAGCTCTCGCTCAAAATTGCGCTCGCTTCCGTTTTGGCATACATGATTATTGATCGCGTATTCTTCAAGCATTCGCACAGCCACCATCACGACCATGCTCATGAACATGGTGCAGTCGATCAGCATGCTCACGAAAATAAAAACGAACACAAAGGCCGCGGCGTCATGCGTGCTTCAAGTTTGGTGCTCCACAGTTTTCTCGATGGTCTCGCGATTGGATTTTCATTTCAGGTTTCTGCGGCGACTGGCGCTGTTGTTGCGGTTGCAGTTCTTGCTCACGATTTTTCTGACGGCATCAATACTGTTGCGGCAATCTTGAAAGGGGGAGACAGCAAGCGCGCAAAGCTCTGGCTCATCATCGATGCAATCGCTCCGGTTGTCGGAATCATTGTCGGATCGCTCCTTGTCGTCAATGCATTTTCTCTCGGCGTCATCTTGTCGATTTTCTCTGGCTTCTTTGTGTACATCGCGCTTGCCGATATGATCCCAGAAAGTTTCCACGCTCATCCAAAAAAGTGGACGACAATCATGACGGTCCTCGGTGTGGCATTCATCATGCTCATCATGCACTTCGCGCATTTCTAAATAAAATAGCGCTTACGCGAGCATTTGATTTTTCCGGCTTCGCGTGGTATTTTCAGGTAGCGTTTTATCTCGTCGCAATATGAACAAAACGCATATCCGCCCGTAGCTCAGTCGGTAGAGCAGCTCCCTTTTAAGGAGAGGGTCGCAGGTTCGATTCCTGCCGGGCGGACATTAAAAAATAAACATCAATTTTTTTCTATTAAAAAATGACCTGCCGGTCATTTTTTAGAAAGCTATTCGAGGAATTCTCTTCGTTTTTGTTTTGGTAGTGCGTTGTAGGATTCCTGTACTTCTTCTGGGCTTTTCTCTTCTGAAAATAAAATCTCTCTGTTTTGCTTTGGTAGATTGTTGTAAGCTGCGTCTCTCTCCTCACTTGTCATTTCCGGAGCAAAAATAATATCTCGCTTTTCCTGTTTAGGTAAATTAGAGTATGCCCTCTCCCTTTCCTCTGCTGACATTTCTTTAGATGAGAGTATTTCTCGTTTGCCTGATTTGTCTGACCATGTACCATCTTCTCTCCAGTGGCCATCTGTTTTGGAACCCTCTTCTTTCATTGGGGTAACATCCTCATATTCTATATCTATGGTTTCACTTTCTTTCTGAATATACGCATTCTTCGGATCTGCTAGTAGTTCAGCCCTGAGTTGGTCAATTCGATTTTGCTCGTGTTCTTTTCTTTCGTCATCAAGCCGGATTCTCTCTCTCAATTCATTGGCTTTTTGTTGAGTATTTTCAAATTTTCCCTCCTTTTCATATGCTTCGAGAGTAGGCCTGACCGCTTCAAATTTTTCTTCAAAATTCGAGTCTAAAGCTTTATTGAGATCTTCTTTAGCTCTCTTTTCTGTTTCCGCTTTATTCTCAAAACCCATCATTTTATTGAAGTTCATATTTCAATTTTACTACGATAAATATAGCGCAACAAGTGCTTGACCACCGCAAAATGGTCTGGGAATAGCTCTTGAATAGCGGTTCTAACTTGGTACAATTGGGCGGACACTGTAAAAATAATATTGTTGGTATACTTATCTGTATGGATCTAAAACATTTTTTCGCTACGTTTGACTACTATGGGGTTGTTGCTTTTGCTCTCTTTGTTTTTGTTCTCATTGGTTCTGGTTTTCTAAAGCAGTTTGGAACTCAGTTAAAAAAGGAAATCCACACAGCGCGTTCATAATCCCGATCTTCGAAATATATACACAAAATATTTTCGGGTGATGACTGGTTTTAATCCAATTGGAGCTGGTGCGGCAGGCGAACCGCTTTATGTCATAACAAGCCCTTTTCCTTGGAGCTATAGACTTGAGTGGATTCAAAATCTTTTGAAAATTAGCTTTGCAGTTTTGGCGCTATTGTTTGGCCTAGTAATTATCGTTATATATTTTGCACTAAAAAATCAAATAGCTTTTAGCTCGTTAGGTATGTACGTATTGCTTGCAGTGATTATTGCCGCTTTAATTTTTGCTTGGCAAAAGGCCCTTAGGAATAAAATTAAAGAAAGACTCGCTGAGTTCAATAATGAAATTGATGCATACGTATTGTCCCATTCAATTAGCCGCAGCGATATTGCATTGCCGCTGGGCTACAATTATGGAAACGGATTGCTGCGGCGTTCTTTTATGTACGCATTGATTGCGGCAGTTGTGTGGCCGCTTCTGTTTATCCTAGCAATTCAAGTATAAGCGATTTTCTTAGTCGGAACTCAGAATTACTTTCAATAGACAGTATCGTTTAAGGTAGTACTATAAACTCATGAAAAAAATACTTGCCATCCTTGGAGTTGTTCTTGTTGCCATTGTTGGTCTTTATAGAATGTCTCTGCCATATGGAACGAGCCTTGCTGATCTTTTTGGGCCGACTGAAAAAAGCTATAGCACCAGCGCTATGTGCACAGCGCAGACACAATTGCCATGCGCATTTCATCATGTCGGCGACTTTGGCCAGATATGGCAACCCTCGCCACATCGCACAAAAGAAGCGTGCGATAAAGAAAGCGGAGGCACTGGAGTGTACGAATGTATAGTGCCGAACGGAATGTATTCCGAAGAGCGCTGGATTCCGCGTGTCGATATCACTAGGGCTAGGTACGAAGAAGTCAGCTATTCTGAAATAAAAACTGCAAAAGTTGGAGAGATTTTTACTCTTACTCTTGGCGATCTCATCCGTGTCCACCCAACACTTGTTGTGAAAATGGTTAAGGTTCAAAAAACAACTTTCTGCGGGGATGATGTAATGGGCTGCCCTGATGGTGTAAATTTAGAGTTATTGCGCGGAGCAGAGGAAGGTTTTCCTCAAATTGAAGAATTTACTTTGAGTGTTCCTCATTTGCCATATTCGTTGGGTCAAAATAGCATTTCTATTTATAAAAAAATAAA
>DAORIR010000020.1:0-8521 GCA_035438605.1 Minisyncoccota bacterium | reverse complement strand
CGCTCTATCGGCGGACTCATCATGACGCACAGCGACGACAAAGGTTTGGTCTTGCCGCCGAAGATGGCTTCGATTCAGGCTGTCATCACAACAATTGCTCCATCTGAAAACGATCGCGCAACTGTTGGCGAAAAAGCTAACGAACTCAAAACAATTCTTGAAGCCGCAGACATTTCTGCTCACGTCGACAATCGCGAGCTTCGCCCAGGAGAGAAATATTTTGAATGGGAAAAGAAAGGCGTGCCAGTTCGCATTGAGCTTGGTCCAAAAGATATTGCAAACAACAGCGCTGTTCTTGTTCGTCGCGACACAGGAGAAAAAACACCTGTTGCGCTCGCCGATCTAGCTAAAGAAGTCGCAACACTTCTCGAAGCTATTCAGAGCAACCTTTTCGAACGCGCACTCGCACTCCGCAAAGACAAAACAGTCAGCGTCGATACTTGGGAAGAATTCCAAAAAGAAATCGAAGAAGGCAAATTCGTCATGGCTCACTGGTCTGGCGACGCCGCTGACGAAGCCGAAATCAAGAAAGCGACAACTGCAACAATTCGCTGCATTCCATTTGATCAGCCAGAAGAAGAAGGCAAGTGCGTTTTCTCTGGAAAGGTGTCAAATAAAAGAGTTATATTTGCGAAAGCATATTAAATCTATCCAGACTCAGTTCTGTTTGACATAATTTGAGATTGTGCTATTCTGAAATTGAACAATCTTGCATATTACAAGACTTCAATAAAAATTACATATATGAAAAGAACATATGTAAAAAACCTTGGTCGGCCAATTTGTGCTTATCCCCAAAATATCCTTCTTAGAAAAGGAGGAGGCGACAATGGCGATCCAGCACCCGAACCAGAGGGTCCTGAAGATGGAGCTCCAGAGCCGAGTTATCCAAATGATGATAGAAAATAATCATCAAAAAAACGAAAGTGTAAAACTTTCGTTTTTTTTATTTTACCATTTCTTCTTTTAGTTTTTTTAATAATTCACTATAGCCTTCTTTTTCAACTATTTCTATTGCTCTTGAGTAATCAGTGTTCTTAAATCTCTCAGCATTAGTTTTTTCCAACGCCATTCGATCAGCTGCATCTGGAAAAGTTTCTAGCACTGAGAACTGTATTGCGTATAGTGTAATGTGAATAATTGTAGATTCGGTCTCTCCGGGATAGAGCTTTTTTGAAATATCTAGAAGCTTCTTTTTATTTGACCCTAATCCTTCGTTGATGAGCCGATGAATAATTTCATGTATGAGCAAGCTCACAAAGTCCATTGTTGAAATACTGGCACTTATGATAATAGGATTTGCAAATGTTCTCGCCGCAACCCTAATGAGATAGACGTCTATCGTGTTGCGTTTTAGAGATAGGCCTGAAGCTTCGTACATAGAAATAAATATTTTCTCTTCGTATTTTTTCCATTCCTCAACAAATAATTTGTGCTTTTCTTTTACTTCTTCACTGGATAGAACCTTAGCAGTTTTGTGCTGGGTATAGTAAATAGATTCCTTGAAGGAATCGGACGTGAAATAGTTTGTGTAAACTTCATCTAAAAAGCCAGAGTATGAAATTATAACCTTCGGCATTGTTACCATGGTCTGATCATACAGTATTTGTTCCCTTTGCGTAATTTGACATTCTTTTAATAAAGTAGTACTTTAATAAAAACAGCCAAAATGAAAACAAGAAGAATTGCCTTGCGTCCGGTAGTCGTATCCGACTTGCCGAAACTATTTGAATGGAGGAATTCTGATGATTATAGAAACCTCGTTCATTACGATGATAGTTCAATTAGTTACCTAGAATTTGAGAAAGAATTTGAAAAAGATTCTCGCCAAAGAAGGCACCAGTATGTCATTGTGAGAATAAGCGACGGGGAGCCGATTGGCATAATATTTTGCCATACTTACTCAACAAAGAATGGATTTTGTTACCTAAATATTTTTATTGACAAGAACTGTAAAAAACGAGGCTTCGGTGTGGATGCCCTCTCTCTTGTGTGTTGCAGCCTTTTTGAGGATGTGACCTTCTATAAAGTATATCTCGAGGCATTTGAGTACAATAGCTTCTCGCTCCAGAATATTCGGCACTTTGGTTTTGCTGAAGAAGGTATATTTAAAGGTCATAAAATGCTGAATGGTACACGTTATGATGTAATACGGTTTGCATTGTACAGAGAGGATCTAGGGTTACTAAGAAAAATTAAAAATCACTTCTCAAAAGAATCCCCTTAATCGGGGATTTCTAATTGCCCCATATTTGTATATAATGCTTTCACATATGGAAACCACAAATTTCGGTGAGCATCTCACCATTGACGGCTATGGCGGCGATTACGATAAGCTTAATGATAGGGAAGCGGTTCTGCGCACACTACAAGAATTGCCGGAAAAGCTCGGCATGAAAGCATTATCAGAAGCAGTCGTATTCTCGGCGCCAGATAACGGCATCAAAGACCCGGGCGGCTGGAGCGGGTTTTTGGTTATTGCAGAAAGCCATATCGCAGTACACACATTTCCTAAACGGGGATTCGTCAGCGCGGACATCTACACATGCCGCAATGGCCTCGATCAAGCTTTTGTCATCCAATACTTTAACGACATCTTCGGCCTCAAAGACGTAGAAACTAACTTTATTATGCGAGGTACAAGGTACCCAGCGCAGAATATTCAGTAAATAGACGCCAACTAAGATTACAATCTATATGCAAACTTGGTTCATTTTCGCGCTAGCAGCCCCACTATTGTGGGCGATAGTAAATCATATAGATAAGTACGTCATAACAAAGCTTCCTGCAAAAGCCGGGGTTCGTGGGCTTCTCACGTTCTCGGCTATTTTTGCTATTGTGATCGTGGTTATTGCCCGCATCATGATGCAGGACGGACAATTCCTTTCCCTGTTCGTAAAAGCGAGTCTGATAGTGGCGGGTGTCGTTGGTACTTTAGCGGTTTATTTTTATTTGAAGGCACTGGAGGCGGCTGAAACGTCGATTGTTGCACCCCTCATGCAATTTGTTCCTGTGTTTGCCTATGCTATGGGCATCATATTTTTTAATGAAAGTTTTACTCTCGTCCAAATCGTAGGGGCGGCGATCATTATTTTAGGAGCAATGGTTTTGTCGGTTGATTTTCGCCCAAGAAAAGAGCAATTCAGAAAAAAAGTAGTTGGCCTCATGGTTGTGTCATCATTATTTTTTGCAGCTAGTCAGGTGCTCTTCAAGCTCGTGACGATCCAAGACTCTTTTTGGATTGCCACCTACTGGCAATACATCGGCATTTTCTTGTCGGGGATTGTTTTGATTATTATTCCTGCTTTCCGCAAGGATTTCTTGATGATTTTTCGGAAAGGGAATAATCGTTTTGTTTTGCCTAATATTCTCATACAAGTATTCACAATAGGCGGGAATATGGCCACTAACTATGCTGTCATCTTGGCGCCGATTGCAATGGTAATGCTCGTAGCTTCATATCAACCAGTATTTGTCTTTGCCATAGGCATACTCGGCGCAATCTTTTTCCCGGCGTATATTAAGGACAGCCTCAAAAAAGGCCTTCTTGTGCAGAAGATCGCCGCAATAGCCTTTATTCTATTGGGTTCTTACCTCCTTTACTAAACGTGCAATTTATTGGTTAATAGTGTATACTCCTCATTATTATGGTCCCAACATTTCCGGAATTCAAGCATTTTGAATTAAGCGATAAGGAGGCAATTGAAAGTTTTACTAAGAACTTTCCGCCGTATTCTGACTTCAATTTTGTCAGTATTTACTCTTGGGATGTAAAAAGCGCTATGGCATTTTGCCAACTCAACGGCAACCTTGTTGTCCGATTTACAGACTATCTAACAGGAAGTTTTTTCTACTCTTTTCTTGGCAATACTAAACAAAATGAAACTGCAAAAGAGTTGCTTGATTTTGCTAAAAAAACTGGGACATTGCCTCAGCTCAAGCTTATGCCTGGTGCTTCAGTTGAAGGCCTTGACCCAGACATTTTCTTGATAGAAGAAGATCCGGATAGTTTCGACTATTTGTACGACACTGAAGCTCTCAGCAATCTTGTCGGCAATAAGTACTTGTCTAGGAGAGGGGAGGTCAACCGATTTTTGAAGAAGGAATATCAGTATGAATGCCGCGAAATCAATATTTTTGAAAATAAGGAATATATCCTCGATCTTGCGCACTATTGGATTGACAACAAGGAGTCTCCAGAAGCCCAGCGAGCAGCCCGCAATGAAATGTTTGCGATAAACAGATTGCTTTCGTGCGATTTTGAGGCTTCAGCGCTGCTCACTTTCGGAATATTCTCCCACAACAAAATGATTGGTTTTGTTGTTAATGAAATATTGCCAAGCGGAAACAGCATGCTCCATTTTGAAAAAGCCAATCATTCGTTCACTGGGATACACTCATTTATGATAAAAGAGAATGCTGCGCTATTGCACAGGAAAGGGGTAATTACTATGAACTACGAGCAGGATCTCGGCATAGAATCGCTCCGCAAGTCAAAAACTTCATTTCGGCCAAGCGCATTTCTCAAAAAGTCTCTCGTCAGCTACAAGCAGCTATAAACAGTTATCGGCAATATTCGCTGTACATTATTTTTTGGCGGTTTATAATCTATCTATGCAATCTTTAATTGGAAGAATGGTTAGCAGGGGATTATTGGAAAAGATTTTACTCCTATTGTTTATCTTTTTGACTGCGTGGTGGTTCAAAATATTTTTCTCAATGCATCTCTCTGATGTTCGGCAGGATCTCATTTGGGCTGCTTCATATCAATCTATTGCTATCTTTGGCTCAATCGCCGGTCTAGTTATTGCCAAATACTGGGGCGGCTTCAAGAGCGTTATGGGAAAAGCTCTCATATTTTTCTCTCTTGGCTTGCTTCTGCAGGCGTTCGGACAGACAACTTTTAGCTACTACAACCTCATTGCTGAAGTCGAGATTCCTTACCCATCAATTTCAGATATCGGATTCTTCGGCAGTATTATCTTCTACATCTATGGCGCCATCCTTCTTGGACGCGCGTCAGGAACTGGTTTTTCTCTGAAAAATTACGGTAGCAAGGCAGTAGCAATAATCATTCCTTTGGTTATGCTCATCCTCTCATATGCTTTCTTCCTGCAGGGCTACCAATATGACCCTACAGACAAGCTCAAGACATTCTTGGATTTTGGATATCCACTCGGGCAGGCAGTATATGTTTCGATTGCGATCATGACCTACATCCTTTCCAAAAATTTCCTAGGGGGTATGATGAAGAAGTATGTTATGTTCTTCTTGATCGCCTTGGTTATCCAGTATGTTGCTGAGTATAACTTTTTGTCTCAGGCATCAAACGGAACTTGGGTAAACGGCGGCTACGGCGACTATATTTATCTGCTCGCATACTCCGCAATGGCACTGAGCCTGATTAAGATGAAGAACGCCCTCGGTCAGATCCAAAAATCTTAAACAACCATGTCAATATTCAATAAAATTGGAATAAGGATAATCAAGCAACAGGAACAGATTATTGGGCCTGTTGCTTGGACTGAAGCTAAAAAAGTCCCAGGTCTTTCTGTGGTTAGCCAAGAATCTGGAGAAATTTCTTTTACTGCGGATGAAAAAGAAACTGTGAACAAGCTCGTTTCTCAGTATGAACGTCTCTTCGGACGCGCGTCGCGCGAAGCTTGCCGCGAATCAGTGCAAGATCTTTTGGCTGAGCTCCCTCGAGATCAAATACCCGTTAGCCTGGCTTAAATAATATATGCCAGATAGCGATGCTCCAAAAAACGATATTGCACAAAATACCGTGGACACTGAACAGGTGAGCCCAGCAGAGGCGACGAACACAGAAGATCGGCTGAGGATGATAAACCAAGAGATGTACAAGCACAGCTTGGAACTTTCTTCTGTCAACAAAACGCTTTCTCTTCTCCGTAAGCTTTACCAAATTACGCTTTTGGAATTGGATCCAGAAACATTGGGCAATAAAGTTTCTGACACAGTTAGAATTGACCTCAACCTTGAAATTGCAGGCATATTTGTTTTTAATAAAAAGAAGGACAGGCTCGATCCTCTGCATTTTTCAAAATCCGATCGCCTTATTTCTTCACTAGCTAATCTAGATATTCGATTTAAGGATGCGGTCATCATGAACGCTTCATCTAGGTCGCCTTTCGATAAGGTTCTCACTTATAAAATTTCATCATCGACAAAAGATATTAATGATATTTGGGGTGGCATTATTCCGGCTGAAAAGCTTGAGACAGTCAAAAAAGAAGCCAATATCCAAACGACCATGCTCTTGCCGCTCGTCACCCAAAACAAAACTATCGGCGTCTTGCTGCTTGGCTTCAACCGTCCATACGAAGCGCTTTCTGAATTTGAGCAAGAAGCGATGAAGAGCGTCACGGACGTTGCTGCTGTCGCTCTCGACAAGGCCTACTTGTACCGCGAGCTCGCAGACGCCAACCTCAAGCTCGAAGAAGTCGACAAGCGCAAGACAGAATTTCTCTCGCTTGCTTCTCACCAGCTCCGTACGCCGATCACAGCGATCAAAGGCTACACGTCGATGGTTCTCGAAGGTTCATATGGCGACCTGACTGAAACGCAGCGCGAACCAATCAGCCGCGTTTTCCAATCGAGCCTCAACCTCGCGAACGTCGTCGAAGACTTGCTCGATGTCGCTAAGATCGAACAAGGCGGAATGAAATACGTCATGCAAGACATTGATCTCGAGACTGTGACGTCTGCGCTCCACAAAGAATTTTCGCTCACTGCAAAAAGCAAAGGCCTCGAGCTACAATATGAAAACACGGGCGCTGCGCCGTGCGTTGTCAGTATAGATCCAGTCAAATTCCGACAGGTTATTTTGAATTTGCTCGATAACTCTATCAAGTATACTGAAAAAGGATTCGTTAAGCTTTCTATAAAAAAAGAAGCTGGAGGTAGCGGTAATTCCGGTATGGCTGTCGTTTCTATCAGTGACTCTGGTATGGGAATGTCTCCGGAAACGCAGGCCAAGCTCTTCGGTAAATTCAGCCGCGGCGAAGGCACAAAAGTAAATGCCGGCGGTTCCGGCATTGGCCTCTATTTGGTTAAGGAAATTGTCGAATCTCACGGTGGCACTGTTTCTGCTGAGTCAGCGGGAGTGGGGAAGGGATCTGTGTTTACAGTAAAAATCCCGCTTAAGGCAGAGGCGAAAGCCTAGCTGGCACAATCTGCGAGCCTTCTTTTGCATCGCGGACAATGAAACCTTCGGCTTCGATTTTCATGCGAAGCTCGTCCGCTTTTTTGAAATCTTTATTTATTCGCGCGTCATCGCGTTCGCCCGCAAGAGTTTTGACGCTTTCCGGAATTTCTACTTTGGGCAATTGTCCGAAGCCAAGCCCGAGAACTTGATCAAAGAAAAGAATCGTTGCGCGCTTTGCGGCTCCGTCTAGATTTTCATCTTTGAATGCGCCGAACAGCGTAGCAATTGCTCTTGGCGTGTCGAGGTCATTTTCGATTGCTGCGACAAATGCTGCTTTGTAATTTTCATCTACGGCGCCGTCATTTTGAGGCAAAGCCACAAACGCTTCGTAAAGCGTCGTGAGTGCAGTGTCAGCAGCGCGCAGTGCGTCGTACGTAAAGTTGATAGGAGAGCGGTAGTGCGCCATCAAAAGCCACAAGCGATAACTTTCAGGCCGGGCGATTTTTGCGACATCAGCCAAATAAATATCGTTGCCGAGGGATTTAGAAATTTTTTCTCCATCGATGTTGACGAATCCGTTGTGCATCCAAACATGAGCGAGCGGTTCTCCATATGCAGCTTCTGACTGTGCGATTTCGTTGGTGTGGTGAACGGGAATATGGTCGATTCCTCCAGTGTGAATATCAAAAGGCTGGCCAAGGAACTTGCGTGCCATTGCCGAACATTCAATATGCCAGCCAGGGAAGCCAATGCCCCATGGCGACGGATAGCCGATTTTCTCATTATCCGAAAATTTCCAAAGCGCGAAATCTCGAGAGGAATGCTTTTCGCTATTGGCGCCGATGCGCGATTCGAGTTCGCCTTCAGCTTCGATGTGCGGCCCGGCAAGTTTGCCATAGTCTTTCATTTTCTTTGTATCAAAATACATGCCGTCGCTGATTTTATAGGCAAAGCCTTTTTTTTCAAGCAATTCAATTATCGCAATATCTTCGGCAATGTTATCGCTCGCAAAAGGCATTTCGTGCGGCATAAGTATGCGGAGCGTTTTGAGATCAGCAACAAAAGCATCTTTGTAAAAGTTTGCGACTTCTCGCATTGCGGTGAGCGTCATTTCTTTGCCTTCACGCTTGAGTGCTTTGACCATCTTGTCGTCGCCGTCGTCACCATCTCCAGTCAGATGTCCGATATCAGTGATATTTATTGTTTGCTTCACAGCAAAACCAGAAAGTTCAAGCGCGCGACGAAGAGTATCTGCAAAGATGAATGAACGGAAATTACCAACGTGCGCATAGTTGTAGACCGTCGGTCCGCAATGGTAAATAGAGGCCTTTCCGGCAAGGATAGGCTTGAATT
>DAORIR010000019.1:5454-8637 GCA_035438605.1 Minisyncoccota bacterium | reverse complement strand
ACTTGATGAATGATGGCCATCTTTTTTACGCCCAATTTCTGAGCTTCATCATATTTTGAGCCCGGATCTGTACCCGCAACAACATAATCAGTATTTTTTGAAACCGAACCAGCGACTTTGCCACCCTGCGCCAGAATCATTTTCTTGGCATCATCTCGCGAAAGCGTGGGCAACGTTCCAGTGAGCACAAAAATCTTGCCTTCGAACTTGCCGCCTTTTGGCGCGACAAACTTTTTTGGCACGACGCCGTTTTCCAAAAGCTTTTTGACGTAGTCGCGATTGTGCTTTTCCGAAAACCAAGCAACGATGCTTTCAGCTACGAGCGGGCCGATGTTTTCAATATTTTCAAGATCGCTCGCTGTCGCCTTTTCAAATTTCTCAAGCGTTCCAAAATGCTTCGCAAGATCGCGAGCTGTTTCTTCGCCAACATGCAAAATGCCAAGCGCAACAATAAAGCGATCGAGCGGCGGGCTCTTTTTCATCTCGAGGTTTTCGATAATATTTTTTGCGCTCTTCTCACCAAAACGCTCAAGACCGGAAAGGTCAGCTTCGGTAAGCGTAAACAAATCAGCCGCGTCAGTAATGAGGCCTTCGTCTTTGAGTCGCTCAAGAATCTTCGGACCAACTTCATAGATATCGAGTGCTTTCACAAAATGCTCCATGCCGCGGACATTGCGCGCCGGACATTGTAGGTTCAGACAATAGAACGCCACAGACTGATCATCGTCTTTCTTAGTCTTTGTGCCGCCGCCAGTTCCCCGCTTTTCAATCGCACTCCCGCATTCAGGACACTTCGTCGGCATTGAAAACTTTTTTTCTTTTCCGGAACGCATGCCAACGAGCACTTCAACAACTTCAGGAATGACATCGCCAGCTTTTTGAATAACAACAGTATCGCCAATCTTAATCCCAAGTCGTTCGATCTGATCCATATTGTGGAGCGTCGATTTTGAAACAGTCGAACCGGCAACGAGTGTCGGATTGAAATGTGCAAGCGGAGTCAAAACGCCCGTGCGCCCAACTTGCACGGTAATATCCAATACCTGCGTCGTGGCTTTTTCGGCTGGATATTTGAAGGCCACACTGTAGCGCGGCGCCTTGCCTACGACACCGAGCTCTTGCTGCAGGTCATTGCTATCGATACAAATAACAACACCATCAGTACCAAATGGAAGATTTGGTCGAGCTTTTTCTATCTTGTCGATCTGCTTTTCAACTTCATCAAGCGTTTTGCATTTCTCTTCAAGATCGCTCATTGGAAAACCGAGCGACGCAAGCAACCTATGCTTATCGCTGTGGCTTTTTATTTTGCGGCCAAAGTCATCGGAAACTTCAGCAATATCATATGCAAAAAAGTTGAGGTTACGAGAACGCGACGTATTTGGATCGAGCTGCCGAATACCACCAGCTGCTGCGTTTCGAGTATTTGCAAAAAGCGGCTTCCCTTCTTTTTCTTGGATCTTATTGAGTGCGATGAGCGTTTTCTTCGCCATGACAATTTCGCCGCGCACTTCAAGCGTTTTTGGAAATGGCGCTTCGAGCTGCACCGGAACATCTGGAACGATGGAAACATTTTGAGTGACGTCTTCGCCGATGAAACCATCGCCGCGAGTTGCAGCTTGCGTGAGTTTGCCGTTTTCATAGTGAAGCGTTACTGCTAGTCCGTCGAATTTGAGTTCGGCGAAATATGAAATCTGCTGTGAGCCAACGAGCTTTTGCATTCGCGCTGCCCAACTTTCCAATTCTTCTTTCGAAAAAACATCATTCAAGGAAAGCATGCGTGTTTTGTGCGTAACTTTGACGAATTTATCAAGCGCTTTGCCGGCAACGCGCTTTGTCGGATCGTCAGTGATGCGCAAGTCTGGATAGAGATTTTCCAGCTGGCGAAGCTCTTTAGTCAGAGAATCATACACATCATCAGAAACGCTTGGGTCGTTTTTGACATGGTAAAGCTCGCGCAAACGAGTGATTTCGGTGCGGAGTTTTGGTATTCGTTTTGCGGCCTCCGCTCGAGAATCCTCCTTTTTCATACTAAGAGAATAGCATATTTTAGTTCGAGTATGTCGCACCCAAAAGACGCTCAACTGCTCTCGCGCCAGCGCCTCCTGTAAACCGCAAGTCGGCTATGCCAGTGCCGGATTGGCCGTATTCGATAAAGTCGCAGTTAACATTGTAGCCGCGAGATTCGATCTTGGTAGAGTCAGGGCCGCCAACACCATCGGAATCAAACTCTTTGTCTACAGAAAAAACAGCGCAGCCAGCAACTATGTTGCCGTTAACGTTTGCATTGACTGGGAGTTCGTAAGCAAAATATGTAGGGGTTGAAATGTCGCCAAGCAGCTGTGGCCAGTCGGAATCATCGCCGCACTTGATGCTGTCTGGAGAATTCGCCGATGTGTAGTGCCCCATTTTGACATCCCAGTAGAGAGCGCACTCAAGGCCAGTATCAGCCGCAGTAAAAGAGTATTGGCTGGATTTTGCATTAACGGAAAGCAGCTGTTCTTTGTAAGCGACGCCGGAAATCGAAAGCGCCATCAAAAGCAAAATGCTCGAAACGAGCACAGCAAAGAGTGCCACGAATCCTTGCTGTTCACCTTTTTTATTGCTCATTATTCTTTTATTTTTTCTTGAGAATATATTCATATGAAAATGCTAGTTCCCTGTCGGGATCCAATTACTCAATGTTTCAGTCAGAGTAATATTTTTGTCGCCGCCATTTTTTTCTGTCCAGACAACATGCGACGTAACGCGAATTTCATCTGGGCTAATTGTATCAATTGTTAAGTACCTGAGAAAAGGCGTATTGGAGTCTGTTCCGCCAGGCTGGTAGTAATAGCCGAAATCATCATACTCCACTGGAAAATCGGCGCACTCTGGTCGAGCACACGGAATAAGTTCCTGAGACGGCGTTTCGATCGCCGGATCGGCAGCAACACAGCCGCGACCAGAGCTCGCGCACGAAAGCGCCATATCGATAAATGAATTCCATGAAGCAGTGACACCAGCGACTGGCGTGTACTTATTGCGCAAATGGCGAACGTATTCGATATTTTCCTGCGCGAGGTAATTTGCAGCTAGGCGATTCTTTGAAGCAGTCGTACTTGAAATGCCATTAGCCGTTACTGAAATGACGGCAGCAATCGAAACAGAAAAAATCGCTACAGCAACGAGCGTTTCGACAAG
>DAORIR010000019.1:0-5354 GCA_035438605.1 Minisyncoccota bacterium | reverse complement strand
CGGGAGCATAGTCGAAAATGAAACACCGCCATCGAGCGACTTCTTCAGCGTACAGACATCGGGACCTGAGCCAGGAATAGAACTGTCGAGCAGCTCAAACATGTAGACAACTTGATCGAATGCATTCGCCAAGCCAGCGCTCTGATCTGCAGGAGTACCGTTTGTAGGCTCAAGCGAAGCCGCAAGGAAACCTGTGTGAGTGCCATCATTGCAGTCTTGTGGCAAAGCCAAAAAGTCATTTGGCACGCCGCCTTGGACAATCAATGGATCCGAACCTGATACGCAATGATATTGAGAGCCAAGCTTAAAGTTTCTCGACATATCTTCCATAGCGAAATTGATCGTATCGATAACTGTGCGGAGGCTTTGCGATTTCTTGTTTGTATTGTTGACGTTGAGCAAAGCACTGATGCCGATAACCATAACGATCGTAAAAACAGCAATAGCAACCATAGCCTCAATGAGCGTGAAGCCTGATTGATTCATTTTTAGTTTTCTGGAAGCCTGCTGATTCATATTACGGATGAGCTTGGATGCTTATTTGCCCGAGACTTGTAACGACAATGTCTCTGCTTGGTGTATCGACATTTGGAGACGTCACTGTGATGCGGACATATTTCCAGACGCGATCATCGTCAGTCGTAATGATTGCATCCGGCAACGGGCGCTTGAATACAATGTTCACACCAAGAGAGTTGCTGATGTCTGTCGTGCAGTCAGCGTCTTCGCCGACGCAAATTTCGCTAATGTAATTGCCCTGCCCGAGTGAAATGTTGTCTATGCATTCTGTGTTCACGCCGGCACCACAAGGGCTCCAGCCATTGTCGAGCTTATTGTTGTATTCGCCGCCAATGTAATCGATAAACTTAAGGAGCGACTTTCCTGCCCCAAGAGGCGCGTAGCTGCCGAGGTTTGGAGTATTGCCAACGTCTCTCGCTGTCAGGTAAATGCCGTATCTTGGCGAGCAGTCAGAATCGATGCGGTTGCAGTCAGCAATGAGTTCATTGGTGCGCCCAGAAATAGCTTCCTTCTGGACTTCATTGATCTGAAGCGCGATATCTTGGGCAAGGTTTTGGATTGTGACATTTCTGCCGAATCGGGAAAAGTTTACGAGAAGCGTTCCGGCAATGATTGAGAAAATCGAAATGACAACGACAAGCTCAATGAACGTGACGCCCTTTTGCTGCATAGTATTCTTTTCCGCGTTACGAGAATCCATATTAGCGGAAGAGGTCGAGCAAGCTTATAAGGTTTACGTCGAAGAAGAAAGCAAAGAGCGTGCCGAAAATCAAAAATGGCGCAAACGGAATTTCCATTTTTCTGGATGCTTGTGTTCCCTTAATCGCAAGGATAATAATGCCGACGAGAGCGCCTGCCCAAAAACCAAGGAGGAGCGCAGCAAAGCCACGAGAAATGCCGAGCAGCAAGCCAATTGCAACAGCAAGCTTCACATCGCCGAAGCCTAGCCACTTCCCTTTGGACACTGCCCAAAGGACAAAAAGCGGAAGCGCAACAATCGGACCGGCGACAATAGACGTAAGCGTTGCTGGATGGAACTGCGCAATTCCTGCAGTACTGAAGAAAAGCCCAATAAATGCAATGACAATGAGAGGATAGACGAGATTATTCGGCACGATCTTGTGGCGAATGTCGTAGCCTGCAATAACCATCATGATCGAGAACGACAGCATATAGAACATTACAAAATAGACAAAGTTAGAAGCAGAATAGTCGAGCAAGTACGCGAAGCGTGCAAAAATCATCAGCGTTATGATACCCATGATGAATTCTACCGCTGGATAGAGAAATGAAATCGGCGATTTGCACTTGAGGCACTTTCCGCCGATGAATAGATAAGAAAAAATCGGCACGAGCTCATACCACTGCAAGTTGCGCGCGCAAGTTAAGCAGCCACTTCGACCGCCAAATCCCCTGCCGCTATTGTGGCGGAAGATGACGACATTCAAAAAGCTGCCGATGACGGTTCCAAAGAGGAAGATGATGACGGGAATGAAATACTCCATTGCATGAAATTATAGCATTTCTATAGCGTCCTAGTTGCGGAGTAAGTGGAAACAAAAAACTCCCGAAGGAGTTTTTTGAACTTGATTTATATGAATGAAGAAGGATTAGTGACACTCATCATCGCCTGTTGTACGAGCGGTATCAATCTTGCCGGCGAAACCAGAGCTGTCTATACAGAAAACATCTCCGGTTGCAGCCATAGTTATGTTTGCCCAATATGTCTGACCAGTACTATTCACTTGGCAGTTAACGTCATTGCCGTTTGCGTTCGCAGCAGCGATCATGAGGTTTTCAAATGGTGATGAAGAGGCATCTCCATTTGCATATGTTGCAATAACACCATCAGTTCCGCCGCACATACCGCCGTAATCGAGACCTTGGCCGTCGTAGTAGTTTTCAGCTTCTGCGCGGGCGCTCGACATAGATGTGATCGCACTAGCATCACGCGCTTTCTCACGAGCTGTTCGAAGGTTAGTGATGACCATCGCCGCCAAAATACCGATAATCGCAATAACGACGAGGAGTTCGATCAGCGTAAAACCTTTTTCGAGTTTTTTGTTCATGTGGAAAGTCATAATGTTTATGTTTGTACAGTTTGTAGTATAGCACTCCCTGCCCTATTAATCCTGCTAGCCCTAATGTGGAAAACCATTTTGTCGAAAATCAGCCACTGTTACAGATCCTATTGAATCGAGCTCGCAATGTTGTAAATCGGCACCAAAATCGAAGACAAGAGCACGCCGACGCCGATACCGAGCACGACGATCATAACAGGCTCGATCAAGCTGACCAACGTATCGACAATGTCATCGACTTCTCGCTTGTAGAAGTGCGCCATTGTTCGGAGAATCTGGCCGAGCGATCCGGTTTCTTCGCCTGTTTTCATCATTTGGACCATAATCGACGGGATCATCGGCTCGCGAGCGAGAGCATCGGAAAGTGCAGAACCGCCCTTCACGGCTTCAGCCGTATTTCTCATAATCAAACTGTAGGCCTGCGAACCGACAACTGAACCTGTAATTTCAATAGCATGAACGATAGGAATACCCGATGAAATCATCGTATCGAGGTTGTCAGCAATGCGGGAAAGGAAAAGCTTTTGGTAGAGCTTGCCGAAGAGCGGCATCTTGAGGCGAAGGCGATCGAGGTAGAGCTTGCCAGAATCTCGGCGCGAAAGAATGACGACGTAGACCGCCATGAGCACGAGCGCAATGAGGATAAATATGCCGTAGTCGACAAAGAAGTTTGAAATGCCGATGATGATACGCGTATAGATCGGAATGTCTTGTCCAGATTCCAAAATGATTTCAGAAAGCTTCGGAATAACCATGACCATCATGAGCACCATGACGGCAATGAAAACGACGACGACAAAAGCCGGATAGATAAGCGCATTTCTCGTCTTGCTCGTCAGTTCGTACTGGCGATCCAAATAGTCGGCCAAGTAGCTGAAGGTTTTTGTGAGAGTACCGGATTCTTCGCCGGCCTTAACCATGTTTGTATAAAATTCTGTGAAGACTTCAGGGTGCTTTGCGAGCGCTTCAGAAATAGACATACCAGCCTGAAGGTCGTCGACAACTTGCGTCAATCGGCGGCGGAGGATTTTATTCTCGGCGTTCGAAGCGAGCATCGAGAAAGCTTTGAGCGCAGAGACCTGAGCTTCGAAGAGAGTCGAAATCTGGCGAGAAATAATGACGATGTCTTTCTGCGGAACGCGAACGAAGATTTCGCGGCCGAGTCCCGTTTCTTCTTCGCCTTTTATCGAAACGACGACGAGGCCGCGGCGCTGCAGCGCGCTAATAGCCAAATCCCTCGACGCTGCTTCAACAGTGCCTTCCTTTTTTTCTCCCTTGTCTGTAATTGCTTTGTATTTAAAAACCATATGTTTATTTTATCACTGCGACTACATCAAGCGCTCCAAGCTTTTTGGATTGAGCGAGTGCAAGTACGCATCCTCGACAGTGATTTCGCCTTTCTGCACAAGCTCAATGAGCGAGCGGTTCATGTCGATCATCCCCTGCTCAAATCCTGTCTCGATGACGACATCAATTTCGTGTGTGCGCTTTTCGCGAATCAAGTTTGAAACAGCATTGTTGTTGATCAAAAGTTCGTATGCTGGAATGAGTCCGCCTGAAATGCGAGGAATGAGGCGCTGCGAGAAAATGCCGAGCAGTGAGTTCGAGAGCTGCACGCGAATCTGTCCCTGCTGCTCTGCTGGGAAAGAGTCGATGATGCGATCGATAGTTTGAGCAGCATTGTTTGTGTGGAGCGTTGAAAGAACAAAGTGTCCAGTTTCAGCAGCAGTTACCGCAGTTGAAATAGTTTCAGGCTCGCGCATTTCGCCAACCATGATGACGTTTACGTCTTCGCGGAAAGCTGAGCGAAGCGCAGAATGGAAATCGCGAGTATTGATGCCGACAGCTCGCTGGTCGATGATCGAACGCTTTGGCTCAAAGACGTATTCGATTGGATCTTCGATAGTGACAATGTGCTCAGCGCGCTCTTCATTGATGAGAGCAATCATAGCAGCCATTGTTGTCGACTTGCCTTGACCGACTGGACCAACAACAAGGAAAAATCCCTGCTTCTTGCGGGCAAGCGTGCCGAGAATTGGCGGAAGGTTGAGCTCTTGGAGAGTTTTAACGTGAGGAATGAGGCGAAGCGCAATTGCATATCCGTTTTGCGCCATGTAGGCATTGCCGCGCAAGCGATGCTCGCCGCCTTTGAAACTATAAGAAAAATCGCATTCGAGATTCTCGAGAAAGTTGTTGAATTTATTTTCATCTTGGAGCAACTCCTTGAGCATGCCAAGAACGTCGTCGTTTGTATACTCTTTTCTGTTGACCAAAAAAATAAGCTGCCCGGCTACGCGGATAGCAGGATGGCGACCAGCGCTAGCATGGATATCGGATCCATTTTCGCGTATAACCGTCATTATCAATTCTTCAAGTTCAATTTTATAGTCCATGATTTTTGCAATTACGTTTTTGATCCGACTATTTTCATAACTTCTGTGACGACTTCAGATGGCGTCATGCTTGCTTTGACAATGTAGCCAGAAGCGCCGAGCGATTCGCCGAGCTTGATGTCAGACTGCTGTCCGCGATTCGAGAGAATAATTTTGACTGTCTTTGGAATAAGCTTTTCGTCCTGCATCACTTTGAGCAACTGGAAGCCGTCCATGATTGGCATGAGGACATCGAGGAGCATAATATCTGGCGAATATCCCCCATGGAGCATTTCCAAGGCTTTTTCAGGATTTGAGGCTGTTGAAACTTCAAAGTTAGACTGAGAAAATTTCAATGCATACATATCGAGCAAGAATGCAT
>DAORIR010000018.1:0-8720 GCA_035438605.1 Minisyncoccota bacterium | reverse complement strand
GCAATAATGGCAAGCGTCTCTTTCATGAGGATATATTGTAACATTTTGACTAGACGCCATATTAGAACTCACATGTCGCCATAATTTGCTCCGCCGCATATCCGTGGCATACTACAGCAATGGAATCATCACCTACGGGAAGCAATAATCCCATCAATATTACAAACAGTATTGAAAAATCAGTAAATATGCCGCAGCCTTCGCTTGAAGCTGAGTCTCCTAAATTTGAAGCGCCTATAGAAAAAGTTTCAGAACCAGACCCCGAGTCTGACATTCTTAAAACTGAAGCAAAGAGGTCTCGGCAAGAAGAAGTCAAAACAAAAATCAAGAATGTGCGAAATGACATTATGAAAATGTTCGGTTATTCAGGTGAGGATACTGATGAAAGAGAAGGCAATGCTGAAGACAAACAAGAGGGCGATAAGGAAAATCGTGAGAAAGAATTAGATCTGCAAAAATACATTGATGAAATAAAAAGTATTCGTGTTGCCGCGGCAGAGAAACTGCCTGATAACGATCCGCTCCGAATAGAAATGATCAGATATTTTTCTGAAAGACCGGAAGTAGACGAAGAGCTGCACCACTACTTATCAAGAATGGAAGACGAGCAAGAGATAGAAAAGCACATCGATGACCTTAGGCGCTCAACTACAGAAGACTTCGACAGATACATTGCAGAGATGGAACACACGTTCGAAATAAACAGCGTCCGCAGCAATCGTAGAAATCTTGAAAAAGAACCTCGCCTAGCTACAGAGCAAGAGTATGACATGGGTGTATACATGGACAATCTAGAGTCTCAAGTGAGAGATGCAGTGCCTGCACTCTGGGAAAAAGGATACCGCACTTTCCAATCAGGATATGGAGAAAAAGATATAACGAGACAGTACATAGATTTCTTCGACAAAGATATTGCTATTCCTGAAGAGCTGGCGCAATACCTCAACGAAAAGGGCGTGGCACTTACTATGTCGAATGCAGACGATCGAACAACATTGTCGCTACGCCCGCGATCCGGCAAGCCGCTTCGCCTTAGCGAGTGGAAAGAAATCTGGGATACGGTTGCCGACAAATTGCCTGACGCTGACCCGAACAATAAGCACGAAATGACGGAGTATGGCGATCTTACCAAATTTAGACAGGCGCAGGATGCATTGAGAAATAAGTAAATGATTTATTACTAAGTAGCGCAATATTAGAAAATGGAAACAAATACCAAAGAAGAAAAGCCAGTCATTAAGAAGCAGAAGGAACACACATTCGCGGTTACTCCAGAGCAAATGAATATACAAATTGAGCAGTACGAAACATTGTCAGTTTGGAAGTCGTACCGCAAGTCCGCGGCAATGGTTATTTTTATCTCCGTGGCATTTACACTATTTTTCGTTTTTGCGTCAGCGACACCTATTACATATGTTTTACTTGGGATGCTTGTAATTTATACCGTACTAGGGATCAACATTTTTAACGGAAAGAAATGGGCAATCGCCGCAGCCATTACCCTTTTGGCAATCGACAAGTTGGCTGCCATAATTCTCGTCGGTGGATCTGGTCTTGTCGGCCTCATCTGGCTCTTGGCATTAGTAAGCCTCGGATCAAAAGCATATAAAGTTGAAACAGAAAGGAAGAAGAGACTTGAACATAAAACTGCGTAAAAGAAAAAGCAGCAGAATCATCTGCTGCTTTTTTACTACTAAAGACTATCTAATTTCATATACCCAAGATGGATTTCATCTGGATCAACACGGACATTGTCGTTAATGACAATTAAGTAGTCGTTTTTTATTTCTTCGGGCAATAGATCTATTACCTCAGAAGAATCGTCTACATCTAAGCCATATTTGTCGTCTATATGCGAATTAGCGCTCGTAAAGCCAACATGCTTGTAGAATGATGTTTCTTTGGCTTTGGCAATTGCTTGACTCATGTCTTTCGCCACGACAATCATTTTGTAATGGAATTCGTCGAATTGATATTCCTTGTATCCGCCAAGGTTTATGAAAAATAACTTATTTTCCTGCTTTGGCGCTCTCAAAGAAAATTCAGGATTTCTTTCACAAACGACGACTCTTGCACTCCCCACTGCGGTAACTTTGCGCCATGCATCAATATGGATTTTGCCATTGGCTTCTGGCCAAAATGCTTTGATTTCAGGAATGAGGTCTTGGAGCGTGGACCCGACACCAAAGAAAATGTCGTGCTGTTCGGTATTTCTCCCTTTTGGCTTGCAGCCGAGAAGAAGCATGAATAGGAATTGTTGCATGGTTCAGTTGTTTAGGTATTTTTGCTGATACTACGCAGGTGGCGGGGTGAAGTCAAATAGCCTTAATCTTACAGAGTCTAAACTGTTTATTGTTGTGCTAAAATAGCACTATGAAAACTTTCCTTCGCCAAAACGCCCTTTATATTGCTTGGGCGCTTGCCCTTATCGCCATGCTCGGCAGCCTCTATTTCAGCGAAATAAAGGGCTTTGCCCCTTGTGTTCTATGCTGGTACCAGCGCATCGCTCTCTACCCGCTTGTCCTCCTTATCCCGATCGGCATCATCAAAAAGGATCGCCGTATTGCCGACTACGTCATGGCATTGTCGATTACTGGACTCGTCATTTCCCTCTACCAAAACTTGCTGTATTATAAAATTCTACCGGAAAGCGTTTCCCCATGCTCGACAGGCGTTTCCTGCCTGACGAAGTATGTCGAATATTTCGGTTTCCTGACGATTCCACTTTTATCATTCATTACCTTGGCCGCGATCACGACGCTCATGATCATGTACAAGAAACAAAACCATGCCTAAAGAAGCAAAAGTACTACTCGGTATCGGCCTCCTCGTTGTTGTCGGCGCCATTGCCCTCATCGCAGCGAAGCCTGCAACAACAGTTTCAGAGCAGCCAATCGATACAAGCATCATTATCAGAGAAAATAGCCACACAGTCGGCTCGGCGGATGCCAAAGTCAAAGTCGTTGAATTCGGCGACTACCAGTGCCCAGCTTGTGCATTTGCTCATCCGATCTTTGCGCAGCTCATGAAAGACTATGCAAGCAATCCAAACGTCAGCTTCACATTCCGCAACTTCCCTCTCCCTGGCCACAAGAATGCAATCGTAAGCGCGCAAGCTGCTGAAGCTGCGGCGGCTCAAGGCAAATTCTGGGAAATGCATGACATGCTCTATGAGAAACAGGAAGAATGGAGCGATCTCGCAAACCCTAAAGCTGTTTTCTCTGGCTACGCAACAGCACTCAGTCTTGATATCGCAAAGTTCGATGAAGAAGTTTCCAAAAATGCATATGCCTCAATCATCAGCGCCGACAAGAAAGACGGCGAAGACCTCAACCTCAGAGGCACGCCAAGCTTCTTTATCAATGGAGAGCAATTCGGAGCTGGTAACGTTCCGACTTACGAAGAGTTTAAGGCTGCAATCGACGAGAAACTAAAGTAGTCATTATCTAAAAAAACCGCATGCCCAAATGGACATGCGGTTTTTTCTTTCGATTTTTATTATTGTGGTTTTTTATTTATTTCCGTCTTTGCCAACAATTATCGTAAACGGATCATTGCCTGCTTGATCATGAGAAAATCCGCCGAGGCGCATCCATGTTGGAGTAATTTTGACGAGCACCAGCTGGCTCGCTCCCATTTTGAGGATTGGCGGAACTTCGCCGTTTTCAAATGTCCGATGGAGAAGCTCCATGTAGGTCGATTCGATCTGCGAAACATCTTCAACAATAGTAGCTTCCCCGCGCGCCTGCAATGTCATAGCTGGCTCGCGCTGGAAAACGACAAATGAAACTTCTGGATCTCTCAGTAGGTTTTCGACTTTGCGGCTATCGCGCTTTAAGTTGAAATAAATAGTGCCGTCTGTGTCAGCCATATAGTAGACAGCTGCTGACGAAATGCCGTCTTCCCCCATTGTCGAAAGCACGCCGATCGGATTTGCTTTGACGAACTCTACAAGTGCGTTGGTGTTATTCATAGCAATATCATACACCCTAGGAATATTTCGCCAACTATTTAAATGGTTTACTTTGCCCAAGCGACAATTTCGTCGTATTTCACCTCTCCGCAGAGCCAAGCTTTGGTTTTTGTATTGTAGAAAAAAGGCACGCCGCCGCAGGCACCGTCTTGGTCGTAGCCTTCCATGATGCGAGTATTTTCTTCATTGTGCCAGACTTCGATTTTCTCGAGGCGCACGCCATTTTCGGATTCAAATCGATCGACAAGCCGAAACATATGTTCGCAGTGCGGACATTCTGTGCCGTAAAAAACGAGGAGATTGTTTTCCATATTACTGCGCAATAACCTGATATGAGAAAACAACGCCCGGATTTTCGCCGCCAGACGGATCTTCTTCGGTAAATGTAAGCGTCAAAGGAGTTCCTGAAGGAAATGAAACCGGCGGATTGAGAACGCCAGTAAATGTTACCGGAACATTGCCTGTCCAATCGCCAATAACCGAAAGCCCGACTGCTGCTTGCTGGCCGTTGATATCAGAAATAGAAACAGTACCAGCCAAGCCTTCAAACATCAGCCACGTACAGCCGTCTGTTGCTGCGAGATTGTCGATGTCGCCATTGATGGTGAGCGGAAACGTAACAATACTGTTTGGCAATGGAGAAGTGACTGTCATGCCACACATATACTTTGGAGCCGCTGCGATAGGAGTTTGCTCGGTAGGATTTTCATTTTCTGGCTGCTGCGCATTATTCTGGCCATCTCCTTTTACCAAGAAAATAGAGGCAATAATAATGACAAAAAGGATGACGATAATGCTGAGAGTAGTTTTATGTTTATTCTGTTCCATATGTTGGAAAGTGTAGCATGGACGACACTGTTAGCAAAAAAACTAACCGGAAAAAGAAAAAACCCACCAGGGTTTTTTCGTATCTTTAGAATTCTGTTTTTGCGTTTACTTGGAGATGCGAGCGAGACGTGCCTTTTTTCGAGAAGCGTTATTCTTCTTGATGACGCCGCGCTTTGCTGCCTTGTCGATAGCTGCGAAAGCAACTGGGAGGAGCGACTTTGCAACATCTGCCTTCTTCTCCTTAACTGAACGCTCTACCTTTTTGATGGCATCGCGCATAGCCTTTGTGCGTCGGTCGTTCACAGCTTTACGCTTGATCGACTGGCGGAGGGCCTTTTTTGCTGACTTGATGATTGGCATTTGGAATAATTAAAAATGAGGTAATAACGAGAGACTTTTTGCGATCGCCTAGGGCTTTCGCACGAACTGACTGAGACGGGATTACTATACCAGAAAAGGCGCAATATGCAAGCGGGCTTTGGGCTGCCTGATCTAGTCATTTTCGGTATATACTGTCTCCATGATCGCATTCGTCAAAGGCACAATTGCCGACATTTCAGACCGCTCGGTTATCATCGAAACCCAAGGAGTGGGCTATGAAGTCGCAACAACGACTGATACGCTTGCTGGCGCTTCAATGGCTGGCCTTGGCAGCGAACTTGCCCTGTTCACTCACCTCGTCGTTCGCGAAGATTCGATGGAACTCTATGGATTCAAGACTCGCCAAGAGCTGACTTTCTTCCAAATGCTTATTACGGTTTCTGGAGTCGGTCCCCGCTCGGCTATTGCTATCGTTTCGCTCGGCTCGATCGATTCAATCCAGCGCGCGATTGGCTCTGGCGATGCGACGTACCTCACGAGCGTTTCTGGCATCGGCCGCAAAACTGCCGAAAAAATAATTATTGATCTGCGCGACAAGCTTGCGGCTCTCGGCCACAGCGCTGCGAGCGGCGAAATGTCTGGCGACGCCGACGCAATCGAAGCTCTCATGAAGCTCGGCTACTCTCGCGAAGAAGCGCGCGATGCAATCAAGCGCGTTCCTCCGACTGCTGTTTCGACAAACGACAAAATCCGCGAAGCGCTCAAGTATATTGGGAAATAAAAAGACGCTACATACATGCAGCGTCTTTAATTTTAGTTAATTAAACTCACAACGAATCCTGTTTCAAGCTATCAACCTCGGGAATGAAATACTCAGAAGCAAACATAGGCACATTAAATGCATTAAGGGTACTATCTTTATCCATACAGTACACATCCATTAGACGAGAAAAAAGTTCCTTTTCTTTTATCCTAATCCAAGCATGTTCCCTTTTGTCATTCCACTTATATTTTTTCAAATATTCGTGGCAAAGTTCATGGAAAATCAACCTACCGTTTTCGTATGAAAATTGGGTATCCCATTCCCGATAGTCATAACGCAATACAATAAGATTTTGATCTTCTTTGTAATAGGCTGCAGCCGTCTCGTTCTTGCCGACAGATAAGATGTACTCATCTTCTTGTAATGGAAGAATCGACAATTGTTTTGGCTTCTCTCCGCTAAATATGCCAATGGTGTCGGCTTCCATAACGGAGATAACTTTTGCTGATTTGTACTTACTATAAAGCGTATCCAAAAAAGGCCATTCTATAGTAGTGCACAACTTTTCAAAAGATAGAGACCAAGTCGAAATGCTGTGCTCCCTATTCTTTCTGTCTTCTTTAACAGCAAGTCTTACCTGATTCGGCGTCATTTGATAAAAACGATGGACGCGCTGTAGAGACAAATACTGGTCATGACTCACGGCAGACGCAACAGCATTTGAAACGCTATCGAATTCGGACCGCCTTTTCAATTCTGCTATCATGCGATCAACCGAAGCAATAAGTTCATTATTCTTATTTGTAATAGAATCTCGCCGCAGCCTAGCCTCTTCGGTTTGGCTTTCAATAATTTTATCAGCAATATAATCCATCGATACATAAGCACCGATTGTCACAAAACCCATACCAAGTATGAATATTGTGGTGTACATTATCTTTTTTAGCATATTCATTTTTTTAAGTGGTTTTTTATATTATACCATTATATATAATATAAGTCAACAGAACCTAGTCACCTGTGAATTTAAGCTGTATTGTACAATCATGCCCGAACTCCCAGAAGTCCATACAACCGTCACCGGCCTCAACAAGGTTTTGCCAAGACTGACTATCATAGATGTCTGGACTGACCTTGCGACAGGCAGCCACACTTCCCCGCACCTGAGCACTTCGCACAAAGACAAAAACTTTTTTGCTTCGTTTAAGCGCGATGTTACTGGCGCGAAAGTTATTTCAGTAAAGCGACGCGCGAAGAATATTTTGATCAATATCGAAACTGCCAAAACAAAAGGCGGAACTAAGGGTGTCGAAAAAACTATTTTGATCCATATGAAAATGACCGGCCACATGATGGTCGGCAACTATGTTCTCGGAAAACAAAAAGAGAAAGGCAAAAAAGAAATTGAAATTTGGGAACCGGCTCCGACCGAGAAGAATGAAGCGCTTCGCGATCCATACAATAGATTTCTCCATGTTGTGTTTACTCTATCGAACGGCAAGCATGTCGTTTTGTCTGACGTCCGAAAATTCGCAAAGATGACATTGCTCGATACAGCAGAACTTCCGACAAGCATTCACCTCAAGCACCTCGGCCCAGAGCCGCTTGAAAAAGGCTTCACCGAAAAAATGTTTACAGAGCGCCTCATGAAAAAGCCGCGAGGCAAAATCAAGATCGTCTTGCTCGACCAAACAGTGATCGCTGGCATCGGCAACATCTATTCTGACGAGATGCTTTTCCTCGCTGGCATTCATCCTTTTTCTATTGTCGAAAAGATTCCGAAGAAACTCATGAAGCCTTTATACAAAGGAATGATTGCCGTACTCGAGAAAGGAATTGATTTCGGCGGCGACTCAACGAGCGACTACAGAGACATCACGGGCAATCGCGGCAAATTCCAGTCTGCCCACAATGTCTATCGACGCGCCGGCAAACCTTGCCCTAAGCGCGACTGCAAAGGCACTATCGAGAAACTTCCTTTTGGCGGACGAAGTGCGCACTTTTGCCCAGTGCACCAAAAGCTCTATATATAGAAGTGTTGTATACTTTTCTTACATGAAGGATATTCAAAAAGATATTATCTACATACTTCTCGGTATCGTCGTCCTATATGCGATTTGGTTTTTCACTGGCGGACCAGAAAGATACGAAGCGTCAAAGCCTTTCCTTGATGATGGTTCCTACAATAAGCTGCCTGAGCAGTACGAGCGCTAGCAAAAACCGCCTTCCGGCGGTTTTTGTATTCCTATATATTCATCATTCGGAAAAGCGCGATTCCGGCCGAGACTGAAACGTTGAGCGATTCTTTCTTGCCGCGCATCGGGATTTCAGCAATGATGTCGGCTGCGTCGAGTGCTTTCTTTGAAACGCCTTCGACTTCGTTGCCGAGAATGAGCAAAGTTTTTTCGTCAAGCTTTACCTTTTTGTAATCAATAGATTTTTCTGACTGCTCAATAGCGATAATAGTCCAACCATCTTTTTTCAACTTTGAAAGCAGGCTTCCCTGCCGAGCAACCGCTGTCCATGGAATATTATTTTCGGCGCCAAGCGAACGCGTCGTGACTTTTGTGTTTGGTCGATTGAATCGGTCGAGCGGCGTCGCTGTGTAGCCAGACAAGTAGATATGCGAAACGCCGGCCGCATCTGCAGTCCGGAACATTGCGCCAACATTTTCAGCACTACGGATATTTTCGAGAAGGAGGGCGACTTGTTTGGTGTTTTGTTTTTTGGCTTTCATTTTTAGAAAATTTGTTTCAATAAAAACATACAATTAATTAATACGCCTTAGTCGGCGCTAATGTAAATTGGTATGTAGTTTCATTTATTTTTTTATAA
>DAORIR010000017.1:0-8830 GCA_035438605.1 Minisyncoccota bacterium | reverse complement strand
GTTTGCTTGCATTTTTCATATTCAAGATTGTCGAAATTATCAGCATCTTGATACTCAAATACATATTCTGGTTCAGCTTTAAATGGTTCGGTTATCTTCATAATTTTCCTAGATCTTAAACTCAATCACATCGCCATCTTTCACTATGTACTCCTTGCCTTCAACTCTCACCTTTCCCTTAGCGCGCGCATCAGCATATGAACCAGCGTCGAGCAAATCTTTCCAAAAAACAACTTCAGCGCGAATAAATTTATCTTTAAAATCTGTGTGAATTGCCATACCGGCGACAGGAGCCGTGCTTCCCTTTTTGATTGTCCATGCGCGAGTTTCGTCAGGACCTGTAGTGAAATACATTTCGAGGCCAAGCAAGGCGTATGCTTCTTTGATCAAATGATCGATGCCATCTTCGCCTGCGCCACTTGCAGCACCAGCAAGCTCTTGTCTGAACATGCTTTTTTCTTCACCTTCAAAATCTTTGAGTTCATCTTCAACTTTCGCATCGAGCACAACAAAGCGAGCCTTTGTTGAAAGAATGTAATCAGTGAGTTCCTTGAATTTCGCAGGATCGGTTTCGTCGAGGTTTTTGACGCCGGCGCGCTTGTTGAGGCCGTAGAGAATTGGCTTAAAAGTTAGAAGTCCGAGCTGCTTCACAAGCGGTCGCTCTTTTTCATCGAGCTCAACTGTGTTTGCCATTTGTTCAGCTTCGAGTGCAGGCAATACTTTTTTGAGAGCTGCTTCTTCGGAAATAGCATCTTTGTCGCCGCGGCGAGCATCTTTAGCGAGGTTGGTTATGCGTTTCGCAACTGTTTCCATGTCAGCGAGAATGAGCTCCATGTTGATGACTTTGATATCGCGAAGCGGATCGATGTCTCCGTAGACATGCATAATGTCGTCGCCAGTTGAGCCATCGTCGCTTTTCTTTATCGGAAAAATACGGACCATTTCGAAGATCGCATCTGTTTCGCGGATGTTTGTCAGGAATTTATTGCCGAGACCTTCGCCTTTCGAAGCGCCCGCAACGAGGCCAGCGATGTCGACGAATTCCATTGCTGCCGGAATTGTTTTTGCTGATTTTGAAAAATCAGAAAGTTTCCAGAGACGATCGTCAGGCACAGCAACAATACCGACCGAAGGGTCGATCGTACAGAAAGGATAATTTGAGGCTGGTACGCCTTTTTTTGTGAGGGCATTAAAGAGTGTAGACTTGCCGACGTTCGGAAGCCCTACGATGCCGATTTGGAGTGACATGAATTGATTTATTGTTTATTTATTTTTTATCGTCCCGTCATGAGCTTCTGAAGCTCGCCTTGGTATTTGCGCATAACTTCAAATGTGGCAGCCTGCTGGTCTTTGCCTTCATGCTTAACCTTGCGCTCGACTTCCTCTGAGATCTTCTTGAAGAGCTCAGGGTTTTCAGTGACCATTTTGGTAATCATTTCCTGCTGTTCTGGCGGAAGGCTCTTAAGCTGCTTTTTGAGCAATTGTTTTACGAAAAAATCTTTTATTGACATGTTTGCACTATAGCAGAAAGTCCTTAGGTGGTACAGTTAATGGAAATCCCTGTGTCATGAAAAAAATAACGAGAATTGCCTTGGCGCTTGCCGCTGTCACTCTGCTTTTTGCCTCGTGTAAATCGCATGAAAAATGTCCTGCATACGGACAATCGCACCCAACAAACAAAATCGAAAAACAAGTTTAAAAAATGCAAAACAAACAAAGAAAAAATGCTCGCCAATCTGGGAGCATTTTCTTTTATATTTTCGATTACCTCACTATGCCGCAAGTTCCTGCTTATACACTTCAACTTCGCATGTTCCGTCTCTTCGGCAGAGCTTGCCGCAATCTTTGCAAGCTGAAACGAGCCCGTGATGCGAATTGTCGGCGCAGTCGCATTTAGTCAAAGGCAAACCATGCTTGAGACAAACCGGCGCTTGACAAAGACCTTCCGTTTCGGAAACGCCGCCGCAGCCGCCCGTACATATATAGTGCGATTTCATGCGTCTATTATATATGGAAAGGCTACTTTGTGCCCAAATTCAATGTTGAATAGTGGTATTGACATAATTCAATATATTGTGTACTATTTGGCAAACGTTATTAAAAAACTACTTCATGAAAACAACCTTATTTCTGCTTGTTGCCCTATTCGCATCATGCACTCCAAAAGCTCAAACTAGCAATCAGCTAGCCATTGAACAGGCAATTACTACCCTCGTTGGCACAATTGAGAAAATGCCAAAGTATGAATACGTCGACCCGAACCTTGCAAGAAGCTTTGAGTCGCGAGATACAACTGGAATTAAACAGTCAAATACATTATTTTACACAAATGTAGAAGCTGATGGTTTCAGGGTTTTCAGAACTGACCGTAGCAATATGGTAATGAGTTATAAAAGTTCTGGAAAATACTCCTGTTTTTCTTTTGTTGAAAAACAAGAAAGAAAATACCGATTCGAAAAACTCAATGACGAAATTAAATTATCGTACTTTGAGTCTGAAATCACAGATCAAGACATGTGGGGGCAACCAATACGCTCATTCGTTGAGAAATCCTACACCTTGAACGACATCTACGATGGTTTTGCTAAAAATCTTGATTTTTGGAATAACATTATCGCTCAACAGAATAGTGATTCAAGTTATTTGCACTTACGATTCGTTGGATATTTTCTAAATGATGAAAACGAAGAAGGTGAATTTAAGCCAATTACATTCCACGTCCAAATCACCAGCAAAACTTCTGGAAAATTATTACTAGAGGAAGTAGCAACAATTACGCCTTCATCTGGAGGAGTTTCAACTTCCTTGGGAACAGTAAATTATGTTAGTGGCAGTAGCGATGACAAAGCTTTAACCATTTTAGTATCCTACGACCAAGACGAAGATCATGGCGGAGCTGTACAAAAAGAAGTAACAATCGCAGGAAAATCTACGCGAGTGGATCTTGAAATTGAGAACGACAGAAAGAAATATGGAGTTGTAAATGAAGAGTAAAAAGCTTACTTACATGTACGAAAATGCAGAGAAATTTCTCTGCATTTTTTTTATATACCAAACTTGCCTCTGGCCACGATATATGGTAATTTGAGTGGGTCATTTTATTAGCGGATTTTCGGGATTAATCCTCTAGCGCAGTTTCCACAAAGCGCCAGAAAGCCCGAGACCTTGTCCGCCCTGCTCTTCAGCAGTAATGCGGATTTTTTATTTCCCAATTTATGGCAAAAACAGACACAGTAGAAAAAGCAGCAGAAGTCGAAGTCGTTCAATTGAGCGCAATCCGACAGCACGCTGAAAAGACGGCTATGCCGCCAGCCCTCGACTCACTCGTCGAAGGTCCAGTTATAGGCATTCAGAAATCATCGGTCTACATTGACCTTGCTCCATTCGGAACAGGTATCATCTACGGCCGCGAATTCCAGAATGCTCGCGACATTATCAAAAAGGTAAACCTCGGCGACCTCGTTAAGGCAAAAGTTATCGGCCTTCCGGACGACACAGGCTACCTCGAGCTTTCTCTCAAGGAAGCGAAGCAGGCTCTCATTTGGAGCGAAGCTGAAAAAGCAGTTAAGTCGAAAATGGTTCTTGAACTTCCGATTAAGGACGCCAACAAAGGCGGACTCATCTTGGAATGGCAAGGCATCGCCGGCTTCTTGCCAGCGTCGCAGCTCAAGCCTGACCACTACCCTCGCGTAGCTGATTCAGACAAAGACCAGATCCAGAAAGAACTCAAGAAGCTTATCGGCAAGAAAATTTCAGTTGCGATCATCTCTGCTCTTCCAAAAGAAGGCAAGCTCATCTTCTCTGAAAAGGAATCAACTCCAGAAGAACGACAGGAGGTTATCGCCAAGTACAATGTTGGCGACGAACTCGACTGCACAGTCGCTGGTCTCGTTGACTTCGGCGTCTTCCTCAAGATCGAAGAAGGTCTTGAAGGTCTCGTCCACATTTCTGAAATCGATTGGGGTCTCGTTGACGATCCGCGCGCATTCTTCAAGATTGGCGACAGCGTCAAGGCGAAGATAATCGAAATCAAGGATGGCAAGATTTCTCTCTCAATCAAGGCTCTCAAAGAGAATCCTTGGAAAGAATTTGAAGCTACTCTCAAGAAGGGCGACATCGTCACTGGCGTTGTCATCAAGTTCAACAAGCACGGTGCGCTTGCTTCTATCAAGGAAGGTGTTGCTGGCCTCGTCCACAACTCACTCTTCGGCGGCGAAGCGAAGCTCCGCGAAAAGCTTGAACTCGGCAAGACATACAACTTCCAGATCACGCTCTTCGAACCAAAGGATCAGCGCATGACGCTGACATATTTGGAGAAGTAATTGCTTAATATACTCAAATAAAAAACCACTCTAAATGAGTGGTTTTTTATCTTTAAATTACTAGTCATTGTACAGCGTCATCGCCTTCTCTCGTCCTTCAGCAATCATTGTTTCGATTGCGAGGTTTGCGCGCTTCCAGACTTTTTTGAGTTCAAGCATGTCGTTCTCGCGGAATTTTGTCATGAGGAATTTGATGACTTTATCTTCGCCGCTTGGCTTCTTGGCAATACCTTTGGCGGTCATTGGAGAAACACCTAAACGGATACGTGGAAAAGCTTCAGACTTTACCGCTTTGATAATCGAAGCGACACCATTGTGTCCACCAGCGCTTCTATTGAAAGAAATTTTCATTTTGCCGATCGGCAAATCGAGATCATCGTAAACAACGACGAGCGATTCGAGCGCTTTTGCAGAAAGCTCAAGCGGTCGAACAGAATTTCCTGAATTGTTCATGAACGTTTCTGGATTGATGAGCATGACTTTTTTGCCGCCGAGCGTGCCAGTCGAAGTCATGGCTTTCATTTTCTTGTCGTCCTTCCAATCAGAAAAATCGTTCTTTTTGGCAACGTATTCGAGAAAGCTGCGCCCAGCATTGTGACGGCTGCCTTTGTAGTCTTCTCCAGGGTTTCCGAGGCCAACGATGTAAAACATAGGATTATTCTAGCATATTCCAGCTTGAGGAAATATCTATTGATTTAAAAAAGAAAAAACCCTTCCGCAAGCGGAAAGGGTTCACTACTACATAGCTTTTTAGCAATCAATCGTACATTTCTTCATCATCGAATGGATAGCCGACGCGAACGGGTTTTTGTTCTTTTGAAAATGCATTTGTAAGCACTGTCATCAGCGCTGGACTAAAATAGCCAAGCGCAATTGTTGCCATTTCTATTATAAAGAAAAAGGCAAACTGAAACTCGAAAGACGAACTAACATTGAATCCAAGCAAGTGGAATACTTTTGAGCTAACAAAAGCTCTGAGCACAAGAAGAATTGCGGCATACGTTACTTCCTGCAGTAAATTCTTCATCTTGCGTTTACTCCTCACAGATTGTGATGATTCGTCCCAGTAGCGGGTAAATGCATTTGTCTTAATTCTCAGCATGTTACTCAAGTTAATACTTGCGCCAAGCCAAACGAGAAAGACAAACGATACCACCATCAAAGATAATGCAATATAGTAAGCAATATCGCCACTAAAGACGAATAAAATAAATAACGCAGCCACGGATGTGAGTGCGGAAATTGTAAACAGCTTAATTTGCTGCTTAATCGATCGGAGGATTTCCTTGAAATTAGCCATAACTTTCGGTGTTTTTTGTGATTTTTGATTTATTTTTTGATTTTAATGAACTTTCCGCATTATAGAACAAAACATAGCCTTGTGTCAAACTCAGGCTTACTGTACAATTGCATCAATGGAAAATAACGATAAAAAAGGAGCGTTTATTTGGGATTTGATCAAATTTTGCCTCATCTCACTTGCAATAGTACTTCCCTTTAGACTGTTTGTAGCTCAACCTTTTATCGTCTCTGGGCTGTCGATGTTCCCCACGTTCGACAATGGCCAATACCTCATCGTCGACGAACTTTCCTACAGATTCCAAAGCCCCGAACGAGGAGATGTCATTATCTTCCACTTCCCCAACAATACGAAAGAATACTTTATCAAGCGCATTATAGGACTCCCTGGGGAAACAGTTTCAATAGTCGGAGGCAAAGTGAAAATCGTTAATGCCGAAAATCCAGAAGGATTTCTCCTCACCGAGCCATACATCGAAGACAAACTCTCGGACACCGAAGCAACGATTCTCGACGACAGCCACTACTACGTTATGGGAGACAACCGAGACGCGAGCTACGACTCAAGATCATGGGGCTCGCTCTCAAAAGATCTCATAGTCGGCAGAGCATTTCTCAGACTAGTTCCATTCAAAGAAGCAGGCATATTCCCAGGTAAATACCAATTCACAAATGAGTAAGAAAGAAAATTCAGGCAAAGAAGCCCAAACACTAAAAGGAATGAGAGACCTCCTCGCAGATGACTTTTTCGCATTGCAGGGTTTCTACGATAAGGCGCAGGAAATTGCGCTCTACTATGGATTCAAGCCAATCGAAACACCTATTCTCGAATCAGAGGAAATTTTTACGACTTCTATCGGCGAAGGCACAGACATTATCGACAAGGAAATGTATGCATTCCGCACAAAGAGCGGAGACCGCATTGCCATGCGTCCTGAACACACTGCGAGCCTCATGCGCGCATACATAGAGCACGGCATGCAGTCTGAGCCGCAGCCAGTCATGATGTACCACTACGGTCCTGTTTTCCGCCATGACAACCCACAAGCTGGCCGCTACCGCCAGTTCTACCAGTTCGACCTCGATATCCTCGGCTCTGAGAAATCGATAAACGATGCGCTTGCTATCAAGACAGCATGGTCTATTCTCGAAGATTCAGGAGCGACAGAGCTCATGGTTGACGTTAACTCTATTGGCGACAAAGAGTGCCGCGCTCACTACGTCCGTGAACTCACTAACTACTACAAGAAGCATATCAACGAGCTCGGCCCAATCGACAAAGAGCGCTTGAAGACAAATCCGCTTCGCATCCTCGATTCAAAAGACGAGAAGACGATTGCAATCAATGAACACGCCCCAGACGCTGTGACGTACCTTTGTTCTGCCTGCAAAAAGCACTTCAAAGAAGTTCTCGAATATCTTGAAGGCATGGGTATTCCCTACCGCATCAATAAATACTTGGTTCGCGGCCTTTCTTACTATACTCGCACTGTTTTCGAAATCATTACGACAATCGACGGCAAGCAGATGACTGTTTGCGGAGGCGGACGCTACGACTACTTGGCAAAAGAGCTCGGCAGCAAGAAAGATGTTCCGGCAGTTGGCGCTTCATTTGGCGTCGACCGACTCATTATGCAGCCTTGGTACAAAAAACATCCGCCACGCGTGCTCAAGAAGCCGAAGATGTTCTTCATTCAGCTCGGCATGGAAGCAAAGCTGCGCAGCCTTAACGTTATTGATATCCTCCGCAAATGCCACATGCCTATCAGCCAGACCCTTTCGAAGGATTCCCTTTCGGCACAGCTTGGCTACGCAGAAAAGCTCGGCGTTCCGTATGCTCTCATTTTCGGACAAAAAGAAGCAATGGAAAATTGCGTTATCATCCGCGACATGAAAACTCGCTCGCAAAAGACAGTCAAGCAAAAAGATCTTGCAGCTTATCTCAAGGAACTCTAATTACATTTCGCCAGATAGTATTCTGGTCGCATCAGAAATATGGCAACAATAATAGTCCAAAAAGACAATCCAATCCTTCGGCAAATCGCTAAGCCGGTTGCGCAAAACGAATTCGGCACTGCAGCCCTCAAGAAATTGATTGCTGACATGTCGACAGCGCTGGAAAAGGAAGAGGACGGCGTGGCAATTGCCGCACCGCAGATTGGCGCTTCGAAGCGCGTATTTGTCATATCTCATCGGGCTTTTGAAATAAAGAGTGCATCAAAAAAACCAACAGACCTTGTCTGCATAAACCCTGAACTCATTTCCATGTCTAAAGACAAGAAGCTTGTGCCAGAAGGCTGCCTCTCTGTCAGATGGCTCTATGGAAACACTCGCCGCGCATCGCGCGCCAAGATGAAAGCCTACGACATCAACGGCACTGAATTTGTATTGGCAGGCAATAGCCTTATCGCGCAGATAATGCAGCATGAGATCGACCACCTCAACGGCATTCTCTTTATCGACCATGCGAAAGATATCCACGACCTGCCTCCAGAAACTATAGCCAAAGCAGATTAAGAAACGATTAGTTTTTTATTTAATTTTATGACCTTTATTTTCTTTGGTACACCTAAAGAATCGGCAATGGTGCTCGACATTCTCAAGTCGCACGACTTTTTGCCTGCAATGGTTGTTACGGCACCCGACAGACCGGCTGGACGCGGGCTCAAAATGACAGAAAGTCCTGTGGCGGCTTGGGCAGCTGCTCAAAACAGCATCAGCATATACAAGCCAGAGAGCCTGAAAAATGACGAAGCAGTCGCAACAATTTCACAAGAAATAGAAGAAAGTGGCGCTGAGTTCGCAATCGTTTTCGCATACGGCAAAATTATTCCGCAGTCTATTCTTTCTCTCTTTCCTAAAGGCACGCTCAACATTCATCCTTCGCTTTTGCCGCTTCACCGCGGACCAGCACCTGTCGAAGGCGCGATTTTGTCTGGGGACGCAGAAACGGGAGTATCGATCATGGTGCTCGACAGAGACATGGACCACGGACCGATTGTTGCCCAAGAAACAATTGCTGTTAAATCTGAGGCTACAGCTCCTGAGCTTCTCGAAAAACTCGTCCGAATCGGTGCCGAAAAACTAGCTGCGCTTTTGCCAGACTATGCCGCGGGAAAAATCGAAGCGACAGAGCAAGACCACAGCAAAGCCACATTCACCAAAAAAATCTCGAAGGCTGATGGCGAAATCGCCGAGGCGGATTTAAA
>DAORIR010000016.1:0-9046 GCA_035438605.1 Minisyncoccota bacterium | reverse complement strand
TTAAGGCAATTCCTCTCTCAGTCAAAACGCGCATCGGCTACAACAAAAACGAAATTGAGACATGGATTCCGACGCTCCTTCGCGAAGACTTGGCCGCAATTACCGTCCACTGTCGAACTCGCAAAGAAATGTCGAGCGTGCCTGCGCGATGGGAACACATACAAGAAGTCACAGCTCTTCGCGATAAGATTGCTCCGCAGACTCTTGTCATCGGCAACGGCGACGTTCGCGATGTGGAGCACGGCCGCGAGCTCGCTCAAAAGTTCGGCGCAGACGGCGTCATGATTGGACGTTCGATTTTCGGCAACCCATGGCTTTTTGCAAAAAGCACTGCAGAGAAAAAATCGCCAGCAAAAAAAATCAGCTACACCATTTCCAATATAGTTGCCCAATTCAAGCAAACATTTTTCGGCATCAAAAATCGCTACTGGCTTCGCGCAGCAGAGTCGCAGGGAATTGCCAAAGAAGATAGACTCCGCGTCCTCGTCGAACACTGCAAGCTTTATGAAGAGCTTCTCGGCGACATCAAAAGTTTTTCGATTATGAAAAAGCATTTCAAAGCATACGTAAACGGCTGGCATGGATCAAAGGAACTTCGCATGGAACTCATGGAAGCAAAAAACGCGGCCGACGTGGAGCGCATCATATTTGACACAAAGCAAACTCAAGTCTAAAGTTATCTAGAAAACAATTCAGTTCTCACCAAAAACCAATATTGATATGGCTAAAAAAATCTTACTCGTCTCGCTCTGCTTGAGCGTTTTCAGCTGCTGCGGCAATTTCCGCATTGCGACTGGACAGCAAATCGACAAGCACGCTGCCCCCACCACGCGACTTGATCCAGTTGCTGTTGAATTAAGCGGCGGCTACAGCTATCCATCCAAATGGAATGCATCTGCTGTCATTATGGTTTTTGAGCGCAATGTTCGCCTTGGCGCGTACATCCTCGGTCCGTACGACAACTACACTCTCAGTTCGGAAAATCCGAAGCCGAACATTACAACTTGGGGAGTTTCTCTCGGCGGCGGCATCAATAGGTGGCACTCGCGCTGGAAAGGCACAAGCCTCGAAGGTATTTTCGGTTCTGCAAATAGAGACCGAGGCGAGGGCAATGTTCTCTGGAATTATGGACTACAGGCAAACTTTTCCCATTCTCTTTATACAGACAGAGAAGGAGATTATGCTTTGGGTATAGTAGCGCAGATTCGCCGAATGTATGTTGTCTCAAACAAAGATCAGTACGATGCTGGTTATGACTCAAGCCAAAAAGGCACTTGGGTATTTAGCCTCAAGGCAAAAGTTGATCTGTAATTCTTTTTTTTGTGTTTTTAAACCCCTGCTCTGACATGTGGCGGGGGTTTTTATTTTGCGTTCTTTTGCACGAACAGCGCTCCATTGACGAAACAGTATTTTATAGATATGATAAGGGCCACCAAAATAATTAGTTCATCAAAAATCACAAACAACAAAAATCTAGAAGCCATGGTATCCGACAATGTACAAGGCGACGTCAAAGACGTTTCCACCCAAACAATTCCCGAAGCTACTGTTTCAGTAAAACCTATTTCTGAACTTACCGAGGTTGAGATCAGGCAACATCTCAGCAACCGTAACAATCCTGCTTATCCGCATCTTGCGGTTATCAAACAAATTGAATCATTTGTCGAAAACGAATTGCCGTCAATTGAGCAAACTAGAGTGATGCTGGAAGACGATACTATTGCAGTTGAGCATTTCCACTACAATAAAAATCTTGCAACCGAGCATATCCAGCTCATGCTTGGCCATAAGCTCATCGAGCGTATCAATGAGAAGATTAGCGGCAGCGTCACCTTTTTCAAGAATCTGGCAATCCAGCCGAATGCTACACCAAAGCAACTTAAGCGTATTGTCAGCTTGGCAATACCACGACTTGATCACTCTGGCTGTCTCGAGGTTGTCAGAAGTGTTATCAATAATGAAAAGTGTACAGTTGGCGTACTCAAAGATTCAGTGAGTCATCACTACATTGCCATTATCGGCAAAGAAGAAGACATGGAGGACAGGATGAAATATTTCTATCCTCATGTTGGAAAAAAGAGCAAAATCGTTGACGAAAATTAATTTGATTGAAGAAAATCCCGCACTTCATCCCGAAGCCCAGAACATGTCTGGGCTTTGTTTATTGACAATACAATTATTTTCATTATAGTAGTTCTAAACCACAAACCCATAAAACTTAAGAATATGCTAGAACCGTTCGATTTAAACAAGATGCTCAAAGGCCTTCTCGTTGAGGCGGAGAATCTATCTCTCATTGTTCAGCTAAACTCATTATTAGATGATGTTAAGGCTGAAATAAGAGGAGAAAAAAGTATCTCAGAGAAAGAAAGATATGTCCTCAGTTTGCTTATTTATTTTATGCTAGAAGATTATTTTGATATAAAAGATTTTCCGGCAGAAGTACGCAACAGAAAGGCCAAAATGAAAGCCACTTTGGATCGTGCACAGTTAGACCCAAAAGCAAAGTGGGTTATATCCGTTGTCTCAACTTTCGCAAGCAGCTTCAAGCAGCCGATAGATGAAATCATGGGTGGAAGCAAAAAACTCTCGCAGATCATTTTCCTCTCGCTAATTAAATGTTTTGTTGGTAAATCATCAGCAGTATCAAAAACTCACAAAAGTATTTGCGAAATGATTATCAATAATACACAGGCATCGTTAGTATCAGTATCATTTGAAGCTAGTCCACAAGACTAGCTTTTTTTGTTATACTTTCGCCATATATGACAAACAAACCAGCGCCCGACAAAATCGAAACACTCTCACTCTATAGAAAATACCGCCCAGCAGACTGGTCAGAAGTCCGCGGGCAGGAACACGTCGTCAAAGTTCTCGAAGGATCCGTCGCAAATGGCAAGATTGCGCATGCGTATTTGTTTGCCGGTTCGCGCGGAACAGGCAAAACGTCTGTTGCCAGAATTTTGGCAAAAGCACTCGGCACGTCAGCGAACGATATTTATGAAATGGACGCAGCTTCAAACCGCGGCGTCGACGACATTCGTGAACTTCGCGAATCGATTTTGACGCTTCCTTTTGAATCAAAGTACAAAGTCTACATTATCGACGAAGTCCATATGCTCACCAAAGAAGCTTGGGCTGCGCTTCTCAAAACGCTTGAAGAGCCGCCTGCTCATGCAATCTTTATCTTGGCGACAACAGAGCGCGCAAAAGTTCCAGATACGATTCAGTCTCGCAGCCAAGTTTTTGAATTCAAAAAGCCGACACCAGTCATGCTTGAAGAAATGATTTCAGAAGTTGCGGCAAAAGAAGGGAAGACACTTCCGCCTGAGTCTGCGCATTTGATTTCGCTCCTTGGCGACGGCTCTTTCCGCGACACATACAGCATTTTGCAGAAAGCGATTTCATACAGCAAAGACAAGAAGATCGATCCTGAAGAAGTCATTTTGGTCACTGGTGCGCCGTCAAACGTATTGATGCGACAAATGCTCGAAGGAATTGAGAAGCGCGACATTGGACTTCTTTCGACAACACTCCGCGAAGCTGAGAAAAATGGCGCGGACATTATGATCTTCATGAAAATGCTTTTGAACAAACTTCGCACAGCCATGCTCATGCGCTACGCAGTTGGCGAACGAAAGCAAATTGCCCTAGACGTCGGCGCTGATGAAAGCGAGCACTTGGCAAAGTTTGAAAAGGGAGCAGGGAAGACCTTGAACTCTGCTTTGCTGATTGAGCTCCTTGAAGCATCACTTAGAATAAATGAATCTCCGATCAAGACGCTGCCAATTGAGCTTGCTTTCATTAAGGCGTTTGGAGAAGAGAAATAAAAACCTCGAAAACACTGTATGAAACAAATCACCCTCCGTTTCCGCGCCGCAGACCGCAGCGACTACAATAGAATAAAAGACGGAACAAAATCGGTGGAGACTCGCGCCGCTACAGAAAAATATAAAGATGTCGCAAAAGGCGATGTCCTCGTTATTGTTTGCGGAAAAGAAAGAATGACAAAAACTATCAGGCGCGTTCGTCATTTCAAAACGCTGACTGCGATGTTCAAAGCAATTCCGATGAAAAAAATCATGCCGTCGACAGTGAAGACCATTGCTGATGCTCGCAAGATTTACTATGGCTATTCAGGGTATAAAGAGAAGCTGGCAAAGTTTGGTGTAGTGGCATGGGAGATGGAGTAAGAAGTATTGACTTTTTAATTTTCTATGATATTGTTGTTTTAAACAAAACCGTACGTCATGGAAAAAAATAATGAAAAGATTACTGATAACGACAAAGAATCAGCAATCACAACCCTTAAGGCTGCAATAGCAGCAAATGAAGAAGATGATTTATCTCATCGTACATTTCACCTGCTACGTTACTTCTTTCATTCACTCAACAATCTAGAATGCCTTATCGCAGAAAAGAAACCCCGCGTTGGTTTAGAGATTTCATTCAATGGACTTTTCCTTACAAAAAGTGAATTGTTCAAGACTGCTCTGAAGAATGCTACAGAATATTCTGACAAGGAAATTTTTTCGAAAAATGTTGCTTACTGGAGCCAGGATTCCGAAAGAGCAATTGGTGCGATTATGTTACTCAAGTATGGTGAAAAACATCTCGGTGCTATTTTGGAATTTGAGAAGTGTGATCCGTATTCCAAAAAAGAAACTAAAGAAAGTAAAATGGAATGGATCAAAGCTAAAATAAAACTTGAAAAAACATTCCTCAAGGATTACTTTACTGAAGTTGATATAACTAAGTTCGACCGAGAAATAATGACCGATCGCATCACAGAATTTCTTGAGGATGGCATGTATCCTGCTGATTTTTATGAAATAGCACTCACGGCATTAAGTGATGATTTTCCGGCAACACCAGGATCTGGAGGCATAGCTTTTGCAGTTGAGCATCCTTAATTTAAAGAATTAAGCAGTACCCACCGACAACTTCGGTGGGTTTTTATTTCCCACCACCCGCCATTGTGCTACAGTAAAAGTATATGAAACCCCGCAACAGAGCTCTCATTGTCGTACTTATCATAATCATCGCTTTATTCATTATTTTCCGAAAACCGGCAACCGCACCGACGGACGTTGAACAGGTTGGCCAAAACCAAACTGGCCCAATGACAGAATCTGTCGCTCCAACTGCTTTTGCATGGAGATACGAAGCGGCACCAACGAACAATCCTGACGGCATTCCGCAGACGAAAGTCTTTGTCGATGTGACATATCCATCTGCGAGCGGCACAGCAGCTCCGGACACAAAGCTTGTCGACACAACAGACGGCTCATGTTTCCCATATGAAGGCCGCTATACTGGAACTGCGCAAGACGAGAACAAAGACATTGTCGCTGGCACGAAAGTCATCCAGTGCTACGCTGCAGGATTTGGCTACTACTTCAAGATCGTTCGCGGCGAGCGTTCATACGAGATCATGCGTAAGGAATTTGCCGAAGCGTCTCCTGAATTCAATCCGCCAGAACAGCCGTTTGTGAAGATTGCTGAGATTCCGTTTAAGTAAACTTTTCAACACGTTTTTAGAAATTCTTTATCTAGACTTTATGGTAGCAGAGTAAAATATACTCATGCTGGCAAAAGGGTTTGAAAAGGACAAAGCAATACAGCTCCGGAAAGATGGTAAAACTTATTCAGAAATCCTGAAGGCTATTCCTGTTGCCAAATCAACACTTTCGCTCTGGTTGAGGAAAGTTGGTATTGCCAAAGAACAAGTACACCAGTTTTCAGAAAAGAAACGCTTGTCGAGTTTGCGGGGAAGTAAGGTAAGAAAAGATCAGCGCATACAGAGGCAGAAAAGCATCATAGATATAGCAAAAATTGAAATAGGGGAAATAACTGATCGTGAACTTTTCCTGATCGGTATCGCTCTCTATTGGGCCGAAGGATCAAAGGAGAAAGAATGGCAGCCTGGCTCTTCTGCTGAGTTCAATAATATGGATGCGACTATGATTAGGGTCTTTTTGGCGTGGCTCATAAGGATAGTCAAAGTGCCAAAAAATATGCTAGTATTCGAAATATCCCTTCATGAAAACCACCAATTGCGAGTCCCAGAAGTTCTGGGATATTGGCAAAAAGTGACTGGCTTTGAGCAGGCAGATTTGTACAAAGTCTATTTCAAAAGGAATAGTGTCAAAACCACAAACCGAAGAAATACTGGCGCCGAAACGTATTTTGGATTGCTCCGCATTAGAGTAAAGCAAAGTTCAACGTTGCTCAGAAAAATTACCGGCTGGACTTCGGGTATTGTAGAAGGTTTGGCATAAATATTGGGGAATCGTCTAATGGCAGGACAGAAGCCTTTGAAGCTTTTAATTGGGGTTCGAATCCCTGTTCCCCAGCAAACTTGAGCTAGCACGAGATGCTTATAAAATAAGCTTTCGAATTGGCAGGAGAGATCTATACAGTTATTGAAGATGCCGTAGGCTAATCCAGACAAAAGAAGCACTCATTAATGAGTGCTTCTTTTGTCTTAACTTAAGAATTTTCTTCTACAGGTGGTATAAGAACGGCGATGCTGGAAGTGAGTTCTTTTCAATCTCTTATTTCAATCCTGACGAGAACAAAGAAAAACTTTTTTATCCCGACTGGATATTCAAAGCTAAAGATAAAATATGGATTATTGATACCAAGAAAGGCGCTACAGCCGAGCTTGCCGATACGGCGTATAAGGCGGAGGCACTTCAAGAATGGCTCAAGGGAAGGAAGGGGTTAGCAGGAGGCATTATCGTGCAAGATGGACCGAATGGGTGGAAATTGAACTCAAATGCCAAATACACTTATTCCACTGCACTTAAGGGCTGGACCGCGCTTCAAGACTTATTAAACTAGCTATTTAATCTCTAGTGTTCGTGAGTGTGTTCTACACTTCCTTTCACAGATGAATAGATCGCCGGATTTTCTTCACCAGTTACTTCAAGCACTGCCCATGCGCCTTTATTCATGCGGGCAAGCGCGTGATCTACGAGGAGATATTTGCCTGGCACGTCGAGAGTAAACTCCACGATGCTTGATCCACCTGGAAGCACGGCGGTCGTTTGCACATTCTTTTCTATAGATCCTCCGATGTTTCCTTCTGGATAGACTGTATCAAAGATTTCTCCAATGACATGGAATGAGGAGATAAGATTAACACCGCCATTGCCGACGTAGATGCGGATTTTTTCGCCGACTTTTGCATGCATGCGAGGAGCACCTTCGATCTTACCGTTAAAGACAACGTAGTTCGGATCGCCATCAAGAAGCGCGTTTGAGTCGAATGCTACGAGGCCCTTTTTACCAAGCTGACCGATCGTATACAGCTCGCCTTGGACGATATAAAACTCTTTATCAACCTTCGGCAGTCCTCCTTTTGGATCAACCAAAATCAGTCCGTACTGACCATGCGAATTGTGCGTAGAGACGTTTGGCATAGCACAGTGGTAGATATAGAGACCAGGGTTAAGTGCCTTCCAGCGGAATGTTTTTGTCTCGCCCGGGAGCACTTCCGTAAGCGATGCGCCTCCGCCTTGACCCGTTACTGCATGAAGATCGATGTTGTGATGGTGCAGGCTTGATGGATCATTAGTAAGCGTGAGTTCTACCGTATCACCTTCGCGTATGCGGAGCATTGGTCCTGGAGTCTGACCATTATAGGTCCAATAATTGTAGTAAATGCCAGGAGAGATCTCTGCAATAACTTCCTTTACATCGAGGTGAATGCGAACGACTCCATCGGCATCAGGCTTCTGTGGCTCTGACGGGACGGCAGTAGGATCGGCTCCAATATCGGCGACGCGCTCAAACTTATTTTCATATAAAAAGAAATCAAGGATTTTATTAAAAGGAATAGACGCTGGTACTCCTCCTGGAGCATGTGAGTGCATAAAGGCTGGCATAGCAAATGTCGGGGGATAGGTGCGGTTGGCTATGAGTCCAGCAAAGAAAGCTATTACAAAAAGACACAACGGAATAAGTACTGCCTTGTGCTTAAAAAAACGCATAAAGTGAGTGCGTTTTTGAAGCTGATACAAAATAAAAATGACGGCAACGGCTCCGACCACTGCTGATACCAATTCAAGAAGCATGTATGTAAGCATGATTTTATTTTATCACTAATAAAAGTTTTTCCACATTTGCTATTCGTGTGGCCGCGGGAGTATACTGATAATCCAACTAGTTGCATAGTTTCGCAACTATGAAATTAGTATACTCCCAGGCGTATGTCGGACGCAATAGGGGGAGGAAATGATATATGAATAGATACGTAAAAAATTGGTTCAAGTTCGTGCTCGGGTTTATTATGTGCTTGCTTATTCGTCTTATTCCATTTCGTCCTCCGAATATCGAGCCGATTATGGCCGCCACTATGCCGTTTTCACGCGCATGCGGCAAAATGGCAGGATTTCTTTTTGCCTTTGGAAGCATGGTTCTTTTTGATGTTATGGTCGGTAAAGTAGGGATATGGACGTTCATCACTGCGATTGTGTATGGCTTGGTGGGACTTGGTGCGGCGTATTATTTCAAGAATAAGAAAAACACTGCCTGGAACTATGCAAAGTTTGCGGTCATTTCTACTATATTTTTTGATGCTGTTACCGGGTTTACTATCGGGCCCATCTTTTTCGGACAGTCATTCATCGCCGCCGTTCTAGGGCAGATCCCGTTTACGGTAATGCATCTCCTCGGAAACGTATCCTTTGCTCTCGTTCTCTCTCCCTCGCTCTACGCATTTGTGATTGAAAACAAAAAATTTGAGTCTCCGCGCTTACTTATTAATCTTAACCCAAAACACCTATGAAAAAAGTACAAGAAGAAAAAATCACCAGTATACAGAAGCGCGATGGCTCGATCGTTCCTTTTGATGCCTCTCATATCACACAGGCAGTTTTCCGAGCACTTTCCGCTACAGGCGAAGGAGGAGAAGCTGAAGCAGAGCGTGTTAGTGCCGCAGTCATGAAGTCCCTTTTTGCTCTTAAAAAGGAGCGTAAGGAAAAGTATTCGGTTCCTCACGTCGAAACTATCCAAGACGTTGTCGAGAACGAGCTTATTG
>DAORIR010000015.1:0-9102 GCA_035438605.1 Minisyncoccota bacterium | reverse complement strand
GGCTACGTGAGCGACATCATCGCCAAAAATGCAGATAGCCACAGCACAAGCATTGTCACAGGATTGGTTGGCTTTTTTGTTTTGGTATTTGGCGCGACCGGCGTCTTCAAGGAACTCTCATATTCGATGAATAAGATGTGGTCAACAGAGCCAGACAAAAAAATCCGCAGAATAAAAGGCATCAAGCAAATCCTCATTTTCCTCAAGAAGCACATACCGAGCCTCTTGCTCATTCTCATCCTGACGACGCTCTTTGCGGCCTCGATTTTGTCGAGCATCAGCATACAATTTTTGAGCGACAACCTGCAGATCATTTTCCCCGATGCTTACGGCATTATCCAAACAATAGAGCCGCTGATTTCATTTGTTTTTGTAACGCTATTTTTTGGAGCAATATATAGATTCCTTCCCAAGACCAAATTGCCATGGAATGAAATTGCCTTCGGCGCATCTGTCACAGCAGTCGTTTTCCTGATAGGCGAACTTTTGATCGGCTACTACTTTACGCATTTCATTGACGGCTCATCGTTTGGCGCTGCTGGCTCGCTGATCAGCATCATGCTGTGGGTTTACTTCTCTGCCCAAGTCTTCTTCCTCGGCGCCGCGTTCACCTTCACCTACTCAAAGCGCTATGGATTCTTGAAAAAGAAACTGTAAAACAATAAGACAATAAAAAAGCCATATAAATAGAGTTTCCGAGGGGTTTCTGCAGCGCGACGGCGCGAAGCGAAGGAAATTTTCACCAGAAAATTTCCGACCCCGAGGAGACTACTATTTATATGGCTTTTTTATTTTACTTATACTTTTATTTTACAGTAATTGTTCCCTTCATGCCCATAGCGCGATGATTGCCGTATGTGCAGTAGTATTCGAACGTGCCTGATTTGCTAGCTACGAATTCGATAGTATCTGAGTCTCCAGATTGGAGCATTTTTGTTTTGACATCATAGCCATCAACTTTGAGGTCATGCGTGCCGTTTGTATTCTTGAGAGTAATGCGGACTGTATCGCCTTTTGTTACAGAAATTGTCTGAGGTGAAAAAGAGTAATTGTCCGCGACGATTGTAAAGCTCTGCGTTTTTGGTGTCGTAACCGAAACCCCAGTTGAAACATCAACTCCTGTTTGCGGATTATTTGTTGTACTTGTGTCGTCAGTGCTGCCGAAATCTGTATCCATATTCGCAGAATCATCTGATCCTGAAAGAGATGTCTGGTCTTGGCCTGACATATCTTCCATGGCGTCCTTGTCTTTTGCTGCGACAAACCAAACAATGAGACCGAGGATAATGATAACAATGACTGCTGTTGTTGTTTTATTCATAAAAAATGTAATTAGCTGCTATGTAGACCATTATACCAAATAATTATTTCGCCTGCTTTTTCTCTTTCCGCTTGCGATTTTTTTCCTTCACAATTTCTTTGACAATCTTGCTGTACTTGATCATATTGCGAAGTGCGCCGCGGAGGAACTCGCCAGTGTAATCCCTAATCTTGATGCGAAGCATAGTAAATGTCGGAAAGCGCTTTGGATTGTAGAGCGTGTCCCAATCTGACTTCCCTTTTTCGATAATGTCTCTGATCATGATTGCCGCAATGCCGGAGTACGTCATGCCGTTGCCCGAAAATGCAGTTGCAACAATCTGATTTTTCTTGAGAATGCCGATGAGCGCAAAGCCGTCTGATGGCTCAAGCATTGGCCCGTCCCAGCGGCGAATGATTTTGTATGTGTCTTTGCCGAATGTCTTGTCGCAGTAATCGCTGAGCGCTTGCCAGTTTTTTTCTTTATCCATCGGAATTTCTATGCGATGATCTTCGCCGCCGACAATAATTCGGTCATGCTGACTGTCGCCAGCGCCGCCGCTCGCTGCATCGACGCGGAAATAGTGGTACGGATTTTTCATATCTTCGTATGTGCCTTCTGCATAGCTTCCTTTTGGCACTTCAATTTCGTAGACATACGAAACGTACATGCCTTTCTTCATGAAGACGCCAGCCGGATTGTTGAATGGCTGGTATGTTGCAGTGACGCTCCACTTTGCGCGGACACCGTGCTCCCCGGCTTTTGCTATAACGAGGCCGCCAGCAACACTGTTCCCCGCAGTCTGATCTTCTGTATTGAGCGATTCTACTTCTGTATTTTCATAAATGGAAACGCCGAGCGAAATGAGAACAGGAACAAGTCCAGAGAGAAATGAGAGCGGATTAAATTTTGCCTGATCCTTCACTTCGAGGACTGCAGTGTTCTTGATATTGCCGGACTTATTCCGCTCGAAAACAACAGCGAGGCCGAGCGCCTTGAGGACATCGACTTCGTCTTCGAGTCCTTCAGTTTCATCTTTTGTTTTGGCAATAATGTAATTGCTGACGCGCTTGAAATCGCAATCGATTTTTTCTTCGCGGGCAATGCGCTCGATCAAAGCCGAACCTGACATGTGAGACGCATACATTATCTTGGCTTTTTTGACGCCGAGCATGCGGCAAACATCTTCAGCATCTGTGTCGATAATTTGCGTCAAAAATGCAGTGGTCTTGAGCGTCACGCCAGAAGCTAGACGCCCCTTTTCGAGCACGATAACTTTCTTGCCAGCTTTAGCGAGAACATAGGCAGACAAAAGGCCAGCCATGCCGCCGCCGACAATGACCACATCTGTTTCAATATTCTTTTCGAGCTTCGGAAAAGCCTGAATGCTGCGCGACGCCTCCCAAGATGTGTCCTGTTTATCCATGCTTATAGTGTAGCACTTTCTGCAGATGAGTTAAAAATGCAATAAGAAAATCCCGCAAACGTATATTTGCGGGATTTTGGACTTCTGTGCTTAGAAACTTTCTTAATCTGAAATTTCTGGGCTAATCTTTACAACATTAAAAAATTGGCTGATGTGCTCTTTGATATCAGCAATATCATTACCCTTTTTTTCTTTTTTGCCGAGCATTTCTATTGCTCTCAATTTCATTGCTCCTAGCAATACGGGACACGCGCTGTCCGACATTTTTGTCGGAAAATCAGTGACTCCATATTTATTCTTAATTCTTGTGAAGCGTTTCTTTCGCCTCGTGGCAGCTTGATTTTGAAATGTCTCATAATGGAAGTACATAATGCTTTTGGAAATAAAGCTTGAGACATTCTTATTTCCGATAATATCGGAATACTCTTTGCCTTTTTCTACGATAGCCTCGTACGTAAAAGGCTGCGGGTTGAGCGAAAGCGAGCGAAGAAATTCTTTTCTTGCCTGCATTCCTGTTTTTGGGTGATCAGTACTGTTAGCCATATTGTATTGATTATTATGTGATTGGAGATGAATATTCCTCCGTATTATATCACACTATGCCAGATTATCAATAGCAAAAAAACACTGCAATTGCAGTGTTTTTTCGAGGTTTTTTATTTCTTTTTTGTAGTTGGCTTTTTGTTTGCAGCTGGTTTTTTGGCAGCCTTTTTCATCTTGCCAAGCTGGCCAGTGCACTTGAGGCAGCCGCAGCCTTTCGGCTTGATGTATTCGTTGAAATATTCTTTGCCGTAGTTGTAGAGCAATTCTTCTCCTGCCTCGATTTTTTTCTTGGCGTAAATAAAGACTTGCTTGCCATCGACTTCAGCTTCGGCATTTGGCACGCACGAATGGTTGATGTAGCGCGCAATGTTTGAGCGAGCCTTGCCGTCGAGCGTCAGCTTCTTGTCGACTTCAAACAAATATTTTCCGCCGCGGCGATCGGCTTCTTCAGGAGTAATTTTTTCGCCAATATATTCAATGATCTTGTCGCCTTTTTTCATGGCAACATTTGTGAAAAGTCCGAGGCCATTGACTCCCCGCTTTACTGTGAATTTTTGCATACCGTATAGAATACCATATAATTCATTCATGAAAATGGCGATCACAAAAACCTTTCCGAAAGAGCTGCTGACCAAGGACGAGAAGAAGCTATTTGCCAAGCTCAATACTCCAGAAAAAATCCAAGACTACATTGCGGCTCTTCCGACAAACAACAGCGACACAGTCCGCTCTGTTCGGCGCTCTATTGCTGCCAAGCAAGCGCATTGCTTCGAAGGCGCGCTCTTTGCAGCGGCTGTGCTCTGGTATCATGGCCATCCGCCGCTTTTGCTCGACCTCAAGACGCACAAGCACGATGTCGATCATGTCGTCGCCGTATTTGAGCGCGACGGCTTGTGGGGCGCAATCTCTGCAACAAACCACTCTGTGCTCCGCTACCGCGATCCGATATACAAAAATATGCGCGAAATCGCATTATCATATTTTCATGAATATTTCCTTAATTCCGGAGTAAAGACGCTGCGCTCTCATTCCAAAAAACCTTTTTCGCTTTTGCCCTACGGACATGCTTGGCTTTTTGATGAAGACGAATTGTACGACCTCGGCGCAGACCTCGACGACTCGCCGCACGAAACAATAGCTCCGGCAAATGCAATTAAAAAGCTGCGCAAGGCCGACAAAGTCGAGCGAGACGCAGCCAATCTGCAAACCAATCAATAACCACATAAATAATTTTGGCAATAAAAAAACCCTTCCTGTACAAGTACAAGAAGGGCGGCTCCGGAGAGAAAGATTTTAACAACTGATTAGCAAGCTCACATAAGGCTTCCTGTCTATCAAGTATGCGACTTGTATTATAAACTATGGCTGTAATTTATGTACTTTGTCATTTGCATATATTGCTTGATAAGGCATTCGGCGCATTTGGTGACAATTGCTGTACCAGGTTTCCATGCTAAATCGTTTTCGTCTCTTTGCGCTTCATTCAAAAACCAATCACACAAAATAATGTATTGAACAATTAAAATCATTATAAACTCTATTCGGAATAAAGTCAAGCAAAACAAAAGCCCTCTAAAAAGAGGGCTTTTATGCACTGTAATGTACTTTTCACTAATAATGCTAACTACTCAAAGCTCGGAAACAGCGGTTGCCTGATTTTGTCTCCAGGCACAGGTTGCGTCAGCTGAGGTTGAGTCTGCTTAGGCTGCGTCTGTGGCTGAGTCTGAGCCGGAGGCATTGGCAAATTTGGAGGCTGAACCTGATTTTGCGATCGGCCAAAAGGATCTGCACCGACACCTGCTGGTGCTGTAGTGCCTCCATTTGAACCGCCGCCATTTCCATCACCCATTCTGCCAACAACTTTGCTGCCCTGTGCTTCATACTTGATGAGCTTTTTGCGTTCAACATTTTTCTTAGGCTTGAATTGAATTCTCGCGCCTTGGCTAGCTGGCATCCACATGTATGGAGCACCGTCTAAGTTTACTGTCATTGCATTGGAATAGAAGTGGTACCATCCATCGGTAAATTCCGTAAATGATATCCATCTCCATGTTCCGCCTTCATCAACCTTAAACCACCATGTCGCGCCAACTATGGTATCAAGCGTAAGCTCAGTCCCATCTTTGACCTTGAATTCGAGTGGCTGAATAGTTTCGTTAATCGTAGGAGAACCTTCTCCATCAATATACTGCTCCGGAACAGTATCTCTGTAATACAAGATAATGTTGCCTTTCAGAAAATACTGGAATCCGCGTCGAGCTTCCAAATTCCAAGGATATTTTGGATCCTCGACATACGCTCTCGTAAAGTCGACAAGACCGGTTTTCTTTCCACCGCCACTAGAACTCGAAGTTGGGGCGGCGGCTTTTTTGGTGCCTGTGCAAGATGCAACTATCAGCGGCAAGCTGAACAGCAGCAAGATTTTCTTTATTTTCTTCATTTTTATGAATTTTTTAAATAGAGTAAGTGACTTGTTTGATTTGGCTATATTATACCAAAATATAGGATATAGTCAATAGCATATAGTTTTTGGCCAGCTTCCTTTCAGCCAAAAGCGAACATAGAAAAAACCCTTGTAAAACAAGGGTCTTTTTGACTTTTTGGCTACTTTTTGAGCACTTTGCTTAAAAGGGAGCAGCCACCACAATTACCGAATCTTTTGCTTTTACGAATTTTGGCACGTAAATTGTCGGCGGCATCATGGCATGAAGCTTAGGCTTTATCCCAAAAGCGGACCTTTCATAGAAAAGGTTCGATTTTCTCGGAAGCTCAGAATTGAGATTGAGTGCATCATGAGAACACAGAACAGTACTGCTGCGCGAAGCAACATGCTTCAGCAATTGCTTCTGCATGACATCGAGAAAAGCAAACGTGCTGAGCGGAATAAGCAATGCATCCCTTGTCGGTTTTCGAATTTCACTATCCAATACTGTTTCAAATGGACGGTGATCACCTTTTGGAGTTGCAATTGAATAAAGATTGACCACTTTTTCATTTGACTCTCGCTGTTTGATAATAAACCGATGCAAAGAACTTCCAAAGTGCTGATCAACGAGCATTTCCGGCGTCGGAGCATGATTATGCTGCCAGTTAAATGCCTTAATCAGGGCTTTTGCTCTTTCGATGTCATACACAGTATCGATCGGAAAAGGAATTCCTTTTTGCTTGCCGATAAATGCTTCGACACGATCTGGCACTACCCGAACTTTTGGTTTTTGCTCTTCGCTGCTTGTCTGTTTTGCAACATCATTTGTTGCGGTTTTTGCAGATGATTCCATCACATCTGCTTCTCCACTGTAATCTTGATTGTTAGCCATACTTTCTTTAATTGTTTTTTGGTTTTTTAATGAACTTTCCACTGCGTTGTGGAGGAACATTGTAACACACAATGTTCCATTAAGTCAAATGGATGAATGAACGCCTGTGCAGCGGCGTCAGCCCGTGCTTTTTGATTGCAGCATAATGAGCTTTTGTGCCGTAGCCGACGTGAGAATCGAAGCCGTACGCAGCATGTTTTTTGGCAGCTTTTGCCATATGCCTGTCTCGGTGGACTTTGGCAATAATAGAAGCAAAAGATATTGCCAGCTCCTTTTCGTCGCCCCTAATGATCGTTTTCTGTTTCGTGAATTCAGCTGGTGCGCGCAAGCCGCCATCGAGCAGGATGAGAAATTTGCCCTGAGACACATTGCCCTGTGCTGTATTTCGCAAATAAACTTTATTGAGCGAAGTCGAAAGTGCGCGGCGAATCGATGGCGCAATGCCGATGCGATCAATCGCTGCAGCCGAAATCATAGCAATAGCAAAATCGCATTTCCCTTCTGCTTTCCATGCTTGGACAATAGAGTTCCAAGTCTCACGCTGCGCTTTGGTCAATTTTTTAGAATCCCGAATCGGCAATTTCCCTTCGCGCTTAGCCTTTTCGACAGCACGGGCAAAGCGAGCTGGCTGAGAGACAAGAAAAGCCGCAACGCAAACTGGCCCAGCAATGGGACCGCGCCCGACTTCATCGATACCGATAATCATTGGCTTATCATAGCAAAAACCGAGCTTTTGCGAATAAAAAAAGCCCGCTGATCAATGCGATCAAGCGGGCTTCTACAAAACGGAACACGGGTTATGTTGTCTTTTGCTGAACAATGTCAGCAATAATGACGAACTGCGTAGGAATCATCGCTCATACTGCGAACACCAACTTGTTCTCCATTTTGATCTCTCTTCCGCTTTTTATAGCGGTTAGTAATTTTTTCGTAATCTTCTTCGTTCAGAATTTTTTTCCTGATAATTGTTTCTTTCTTGCTTTTGAAAGATTCAAAATCATTGACTTTGATTTTCTGCAACTGGAAGATTTCGCTGCCTTCTAGTTCATCCATGTCCGTAAGACTAGGATTTGTTAGCGTATCACGTCCACTGACGTTGTACTGCTTAGATTCAATGCTTTCATTTGGCGATTGTCCATGTGGGTTGTGTCTGGATTTTCTATCTGCCATCGTCCTGCTATTTAATTATGAAACTATTTTGTTAATTGTCTCAATTATAAATCAAACAAGCTTTTTGTCAAAGCAAGTAAGTCGCTGGTATAATAGGTCACTCATGGCTACTGCCGACACAAAAGAAACAAAAAAAGAAATGAAGTTCGTGCATCTTCATACGCACTCGCACTATTCCCTGCTCGATGGACTTTCGAAAGTCACTGACCTCGTCAAAACTGCAGTCAAATACGGCATGCCAGCGCTCGCGCTTACTGACCACGGCGCAATGTATGGCGCAATCGATTTTTATATGGAAGCCAAGAAAGCTGGGCTCAAGCCAATTCTCGGCGTCGAAGGCTACCTTGCTGCGCGCGGACGAAAAGATAAAGAAACTGGACTCGACAGCCGCCGAAATCACATTACGCTTTTTGCCAAAAACGAAACTGGATACCGCAATCTCATGCGGCTGACAACAATGGCGCATCTCGAAGGCTTCTACTACAAGCCGCGCATGGACAAAGAAATTCTCCGCCAATATGCCGAGGGAATTATTTGCTTGTCTGGCTGCCCAGCTTCGGAAATGGGAATGGCTCTCCGCGAAAACAACATTGAGCGCGGACGCGAGCTCGTCAAAGAGTATCAAGAGATTTTCGGCAAAGACAATTTCTTTCTCGAAATCATGGCACACCAAGAAGTACCCGGTTGGGAGAATTGGAAAAACGGAATCATTCAGCTTCACGAAGAATTCGATATTCCTATTGTCGGAACACACGACTCGCACTACTTGATGCATGATGATCAAGACGCACACGAAGCCTTGCTTCGCATCAACACTGGCGCCGACGGCAAAGACGGCAGCAAAGGCATGTCGATGAAAGACGGCGACTACCACCTCATCAACACAGAAGAAGCGATCAAGCTTTTTGAAGGCATTCCGGGCGCAGTCGAAAATACATCAATGGTTGCCGAAATGTGCGAGCTCGATCTCGTTCTCGGCAAATTCGTCTTTCCTGAATTTGCTTTGCCTGAAGGTGTAACAACAGACGAAGCGCTCAAAGAGCTTGCCTACAAAGGCCTCGAACGGCGCGGCATCGCCAGCGACGCAAAATCTATCGAGCGCCTCGATTACGAACTTTCTGTCATCGCCATGAAAGGCTACGCGGCATACTTCCTCGTTGTGGAAGATCTCATTCGCTACGCTCACGAAAATAAAATCCTGACGAACATTCGAGGATCGGTCGCCGGATCGATGACGACATACGTACTTGGCATTACTTCGGTCAATCCCCTCGAATACAAATTGCCATTTGAGCGCTTCCTCAATCCAGATCGTCCTTCAGCTCCCGATATCGACATGGACTTTG
>DAORIR010000014.1:0-9317 GCA_035438605.1 Minisyncoccota bacterium | reverse complement strand
CTCTTTTTCACAAATACTGGCAAAGCCTACCAGATCAAAATGTACGACATTCCAGAAGGCAAGCGCGCAACGAAAGGAAAGTCGATCATGAACTTCCTCTCGCTCACAGACGGCGAATCAGTGCAGTCTATTCTTCCAGTTCCGAAAGGCGACAAGGAAAAGACGCTTTCGCTCATGCTCGTCACTGAAAACGGCACTGCCAAGAAAATGTCAGCAGACAGCTTCAAAGATGTTCGCCGCAGCGGCATCATCGCTATCCGTCTCGACAAAGGCGACGCTCTCAAGTCTGCCGTAATGGTTGAAAAAGGCGACGATACAATTGTCGGTACAACGCTTGGCCAATCGATCCGCTTCAAAGAGTCAGACATTCGCGAAATGGGGCGCACAGCCGGCGGTGTCCGCGCTATCAAGCTCGGCAAAGGCGACATCATCATCGGCGTTGGCGTCATCAAGAAGGGCGAAGAAAAAGAAGGCAGCAAAGCCGCATTCCTGACAATGACAGAAAACGGCCTCGGCAAGAAAACCCATATTAAAGAGTACAAAACCCAAAAGCGAGGCGGCTCCGGCATCAAAACAGCCAAAGTTACGCCAAAGACAGGCAAAGTCATCATTGGCCGCCTCGTCCGCGACGAAGAAGAATTGATTGCAGTTTCGAAAAAAGGCCAAATCATCCGCACAAGTCTCGAATCAGTTCCGTCTCTCGGCCGCCAGACACAAGGCGTATCGATCATGAAGCTTCGACCAGGCGACCAAATCGCATCTCTCGCATTAATGTAAATAAAAATAGATATCCAAACCGTGGATATCTATTTTTTTATATTTGCTACAATAGATACCATATATGTTTGCAGATCCATCAAAGAATATTGAAGCACTCGAACTCACTCGAAATATGGTAATTGCCGACCTCGGATCGGGAACAGGTTTTTACACTATTGCCGCAGCCAAAAAAATAAAAGGCGGAGGCGGTCGCGTCTATTCTATTGAAGTCCAGCGCGAACTTCTCCAGCACATTCAGGAAATGGCGCGGAAGGAGAGCCTCAACAACATCGACTACATTTGGGGCAACATCGAAAAGCGCGGCGGCACAAAAATCCACGACAAGCAGATTGATTGCGCTATTGTTTCTAATGTCTTATTCCAAGTCGAAGACAGACAGGGCTTTATGGGTGAACTCAAGCGCATTCTCAAGCCAGATGGCAAAGTACTTCTCATTGATTGGAGCGAATCATACGGCGGAATGGGCCCAGCCCAAGTAAATGTTATCAATGCCGGAGCCGCGCAAAGCCTTTTTGAGTCTGCGGGATTCAAAAAGTTGAAAACTATTGAGGCTGGAGCGCATCACTATGGTATAATATTCAAACTGTAATGAAGAAATTTAGCTTCCAAACTATACTCCTCGTCGTTTTTGGTTTTTTCATAGCTTTCGGCGTTGCCGTTTTTGCTGGCTACATCAATATCGGCAGTTCAAGTAAAAATGCTATCCCGACTGGCAGCGTTCAAATCTGGGGAACGATCAATCAGCAGCTTATGAGCCAGTATATTTCCACTGCCGGCATAAGCAATCAGAACATTAGCGTTATTTACGTCGAAAAATCGCCAGAAACGTACGAACTTGAGCTCATTAGCGCATTTGCTTCTGGCATTGGCCCTGACATATTCCTCGTCACGCCAGATATCTACTGGAAGCAGCGCGATAAGATGTTCGAAACGCCATATGCAAACTATCCAGCTGAAACATATTTGGCAACTTACATGGACGTCGGCAAAAACTATCTCACTCCGACAGGAATCGCTGCGTATCCGCTCTTTATTGATCCGCTCGTCGGCTACTGGAACAAAGATTTGTTCGCAAGTGCCGGATTTGCCAAGCCACCTCAAGAGTGGAAAGAATTTCCTGCTGTCGCCGAAAAGATTTCTCTCGTCGGCAATGACTTTTTGATTAGCCGCAGCGCTGTAGGTCTTGGCGAATATACAAACATTAGGCATGCAAAAGATATTTTGTCGCTTTTGTTCATGCAGGCAGGCGACCCAATCATGCATGCAGATGCGACGGGTAGGCTTATCCTTGATTTCGGTCAGCAGAATAACTCAGCCCAGAATCCTGCAGGCGTTGCGCTCGATTTTTATACGCAATTTGCCAATCCGACAAAGAACGGAGTCTATTCATGGAATAAGCTTTTCTCGAGCGACCTAGATGAATTTTTGGCTGGCAACTTGGCCTACTACTTTGGCCTCGGCAGCGAGCTTGCCACAATCCGCCAGTCCAATCCAAACTTAAACTTCGATATGACATTTGTGCCGCAGCCAAATAAGAACGGCTCAAAGACAACAGTTGGCGTTCTCTATGGTGTTGCTATTTCCAAGCAGACCAAAAACCTCGGCCTTTCTTACTATGTCGTCATGGATATGCTTGCTCCAGCAAAAAATGCAGCACTGCTGACAGGCATGCAGGGCTATGGATTGACTATTTCGCCGATGCGCAGAGACATGATTCCGAATGATCCGGCCAATATTTACGCAACAACACTCTATCAGTCAGCTCTCGTTGCCAAAGCATGGGTAGATCCAAATCCGCAGGTAACAAGTAAAGCTTGGGAGGGGATGATTAGCGATATACAGTCAGGCAAGTCAAATACCGTCGATGCAATAGTTACTGCCCGCGACGTCATTTCGGCTTATTTAGAAACAATTCAAGCAATTGAATAGCATTATTTATGACATTCCTCAAAAAAAACGGCTGGCACATAGTTTCATTCCTCATTATTGCGGTTTTGTTTTATGCGCGATTCGCTTCGGCCTCGCTCCTCATTCCGTGCGACGGCACGCCTGAGCATCCATGCGGCTTTGCAGAGCTGATGTCGCTCATCAACGGCGTCATCAGATTCTTCTTGATGTATATTATTGGTCCGATTGCTGTCATTATTTTCCTCTACGGCGGCTGGCTCTACATGACGAGCGGCAATGCTCCTGCAAAGCGAAAAGATGCCAATGAAATGTTTATCAAGCTGCTCTGGGGTATTTTCTACTGCTTGACTGCATGGGTTATCGTCAAAATTATTCTCACGACGCTTGGCTACGATGACGAAACGTTTTCCCCAGTGGTTCCGGAGTAGGATGATATACTGATCTCAATGAAATACCTCAAAAACAATCTTCTTGCTGCAATTACTTTTTCTTTTCTCGCGATTTTTGCGGTTAGTATTTTTGTATCGCCGCTTTCTGCTTTTGCGCAAGGCGAAGGCGGGCCATCTGCGGCAAGCTTTGATTTCCATATCGATAATCCTGTCGGCGGCTTCGACAACCTAGTCGACTTGCTCGTCGAGCTTCTCAAGATCGTCATGCTTATCATTGGGCCAATTATTGCCGTCATGCTCATCTACACTGGCTACCTCTTTGTCACTGCCCGTGGCAACGAAACTCAGCTTAAAAACGCCAAGCAAATGTTCCTTTATGTCGTCATTGGCGCTGCTATTATCCTTGGTGCCGAAATTATTGCCCGCGCAATTCAGGCTACAGTCAACGGCCTCACGTAGCCATAAATCACTTACCATATGCATATGATGTTCTTCTTAAGAAAAAATAAAATAATCCGCTTGATCTTCTCCTTTACGCTCATTGTTGTTATGGCAATGCCGATTTTGGCTTCTGCGCAGGGCGGGCTCTTCGGAACTGATCCGAATTCTACAGGCACCAACGACCCAAATGATGTCGCTGGAAATTCCCTTACAAACCCTTTTACTGTTCAGCAGGGCAGCGGAACGACGACAACTCCAACAAATGCCGTTGCATGCTCAAAGAACTTTCGAGATTTTCCTAAGATAATCGACTATGTTACCTGTACGATTACGCGCTCTATCATACCGCTTCTCTTTGCGCTTGCTCTCCTTATGTTCATCTGGGGCGTTCTCAAGTACGTCATTGCACCAGACGGATCAGATGATAGAGAAGAGGGAAGGTGGTTTATGATTTGGGGAATCGTTGGACTTTTTGTCATGGTGTCGGTGTGGGGCTTGGTTGGTCTCGTCTCGAATACGCTCGAAATCGGAACCGCTTTTCCACCACAGTTCCGCTAGACTTAGAAGGAGTGGTGGTATAATGCTCTAGTCGGCGGCTTACCGCTACATTATTTATAAATTGTGGTCGACTACAGTTAGAAAAATATATTATGAAAAAAATAGCAGCATACATTACAACTTTTTTGATGCCGTCATTGGCATTCGCACAGGTGCCACCACCAGCGACAACTGGCTTGACGATTATTGCGAAGGCTAAGGTATATGTCCAGCAATTGACATACCTCCTCGTTGCAATCGCAATCTTGGTGTTCATCTACGGTATCGTGAAGTACGTTATTGCTCCGGATGAAAAGCAGAAGGAGAACGCTCAGCGCATCATCCTCTGGGGTGTTGTCGGTCTCTTTGCTATCGTCGCAGTTTGGGGTCTTGTTAACTTCCTTGCCAACTCTACTGGTGTAGGTCCTGGCGTTCCAACTCCTGCTGTTCCTTGCCCACCAGGCATGCCTGTCTGTTAGTCGACATAATCCATGTTTGACTTCTGGCTACCCAATTTTGCTAGAGCGGCAGCAGATCTTACTCCGCTTAAGCAATTTATATTGAAGATCGAAATGGTTATCATCAATCCGATCATTCAGCTTGGGTTTGCTATAGCTCTCCTCGTTTTCCTATACGGCGTCTTTGAGTTCATCAAAGATGGTGGGAGCTCTACGGCTCGAGAGAAAGGCGGACAGCACATATTGTGGGGAATCCTCGGTATGTTCATTATGATTGCTGCAGGCGGTATCATGCAGGTCATATGCGGTACGTGGGGAATAACCACAGACTGCAACCCTTTCTAGTCAAAAAAATCAGACATGAAAAAAGCGCTTCAAGAAATCTTGAAGCGCTTTTGATTTTGCTGCTATGGCCTTTATTTAGAAAGGTTTTTCATAGTAGCAGATGTTGATGTAAACCGTGTCACCTGATTCAACTTTGAGATTCATTTGGCGATATTGATCTCCCCATAAATCCATGCCAGGGTACAGTCGGACGAATTTGCCAAACATGTCTGTTCCAGTAAGAGTGCCTCCAGCAATTTGAGCGTGGAAGTTTCTCAGCTTCGGTCTTTGGTGATCTTCAAGATCAGCAAAGCGCAATTCATTTTTCAAAGTAAAAACGAGTTGCTTTGGCCTGATGCATTTCTGCTCAGTCATGTCGTCGCGTTGCTGTTCGAATGAGATGTCTGATCGCTCTTGGTAGCCTGTGTACCACTTCCAAAGGAAGAATAGTACGATAATGCTAACTGCGGCTACGACAACGTGTCCGATTCCGATTTTGATTCCAGAACTTTTCTTGTCATCTTTGGGCTTTTTTCCTTTTCCTGATTTTGAACTAGTTCTTATCAGGCTACTACTTTCAGAAACAAGGTAGATCGTCCAGACAAGCAGGGCAATACCCAATAGGATTAACATTGGCGTCATGATTTACCTCCTCCTTGCTTGTCACCTGTTATAGAAACCAGTGCACCTTCGCCTAATACTAGAGTAGTAAGCTTGGTGTTAGTGATAGCTTCGGTGAGCATTTCTGTTTTAGCGATTTCAAGAAATTGAGGATTTTCATTAATCATTTCTAATCTTTTTTTCTCCATTTCTATATTTGCTCCCTCGATTTCGCGATGTTTATCGCCGATACCCTTACCTTCAATTTGCGCTGCCTCTGCAAGTTCTTGGGCAACCTTTTTGGCCGAATTCGCTTTTTGGAATTCCTTAGCCATGTCGCCGGTAAAGCCGATTGAATACAAAGTAGCTTGAATGATTTTAAACCCAATTAAAGTGCTAAGGTTTACGCCAGCGGCGCTTCCTGGGACTTTTTCATTGAGTGTAAGGAGTTCAGTCGAAAACTGTGGTCCATCATCCAGTTCAGAAATAAGGTCATCAAACAGATTTGCACCGATGAGGCTCACCATTTGTTTCGTGGCAAATGTCCTCAACTGCGACTGGTAAGATTCAACTTTAAACAATGCAGTAAATAGATTAGTGGGCTCAACAGTAATTACTGCCACAGCATCCACTGGTCGTTTTCCTTTTTCTTCGGCACCTTCAACTGAAAGTGCATAAGAGAACGATGCTACAAATATGAAAAATGTAGGCTCGTCTCGAGGTACAGGCAATTTTGTTGCTGGGTCAATTTCTTCCCACTGCATGGTGTAAGTGTATAATTTCCTTACTCCTGGAATTCCAATCCAGACTCTTCCCCAAATAGCAAAAGGATAGTGGCCTTTTGAGCCTTTGTCCTTAATGATATTGAAGTCATCATCGAGGCTGTGATCACGATACAGCATAATGAAATGATGGAATGATCCGCCTTCCATTACAGCTGCCGCCATTCCTTCCTGAATTCTGTCAGTGAAGAAAACGTTTTTCGTGGCTAGCCAGAACATTATCGGGATTAATATAGCTATACACAGAAGTGCATATGCTACAAATCTCCATGCTCCTAGCAATACTAATGCTACTAATATTAGTAGCACAAGTATGTTTGAGAGTATTCTCTTGTGTCTTTTTTTCATATTTTCAGTTGTTAATTTTCTAGTTTTAGATTTTGTTATATTATAGCAGAAAACCACAGAAAAGTCAATAGCAAATACCCTTATAAAATAAGGGGAAAATTGTCATTCTGTGCCGGGGAGAGGACTTGAACCTCCACAGGATTGCTCCCGACTGCTCCTAAGGCAGTTGCGTCTACCAATTTCGCCACCCCGGCGTTCTCTATCGGCGTCCACCGATTATATAGCATTACTCTTCTTTCCAGAAGACTCCTCGCGAATTCATTTCGCCGCTTACTACTTTGACGAATTTCAGCATCACCGGAAAATGCTCCATAGCTTTCAGTTTTTTGCCCATGTGAACATCGTATGTAAACTTTGTGCGCTTGAGCGATGTTTCGCTTATTGGATCGAGCAGTTCGAACATTGGCTCTATTTTGTCGAGTGCGTTGGCAAACTTTGCTTCGGGCGTTTGTCGTTCTTCGTATTCATGCCAAACATTGAATGCATCTTTTTGAATGAGTGGAGGCAGGGAAGCAAAAACCTCCTTTGCGTCTTCCCGTTCTTGTTTCTCGTGTGCTTCGGTTTTTATGTGATATGGAATGTCGCCATGAGTGATTTCTCCGAAGTCATGGAAGATGAGCATTCTATACAATTTTTCAATATCCAGTTTTCTTTCAGGATCTTCTATCGGCAAAAAGTATTGCGCAAGATAAAAAAGCGCAAAGACGTGTTCGGCGACGGATTCAGTGTGAATGTTCTCGTCGCGAGTTGATGCGTATCGCAAGGTACGCTTAAGTTTGTATCCGACTTTCAATTGCTTCGCAGCTTCCATGATCTGTTCGTCGGACCAATCTGTAGTTGGAAGCTGGTGGTTCATGAGACTTATATCGGTGCGCCCAGTATTTCATCTGGTCGACTGCGTTCGGCATCGTCCAAGTAAACTTGGCCGCTGCCCTCACTTGTGCGCCCAGTAGGATTCGAACCTACGACCATCTCCTTAAGAGGGAGTTGCTCTACCAACTGAGCTATGGGCGCGTATTTCTTCAGCTCTGGGATTATAACAAAAAATACAAATAATTCTAGTGGGTCAGGAGGGGGTCGAACCCTCACTCCTTACGGAACTCGATCTTAAGTCGAGCGCGGCTACCAATTACGCCACTGACCCATTACCACTTTTTCTTGTTTTTGCCGCGGTGTGTAAGCTGCAGGCTGTGACAGTTTGGACATAGAATCCTTAGATTTTCCAATCTATTGTCGTACCTGTCTCCATTTATATGATCCAACTCAACTGGAATTCTACCGTCAATAGACATTTTTGACCAGCCGCATATTTCGCAGGCTGGCTCTTTTATTTTTTCCTTAAAGAGCCTCACCTTTAATTTGTAACTTTGAGTTTTAGAGTTAGTAACAAGTAGGGTTGAAAGTTTTTGAACTGTGAAAGGTTTAAATGTAAGCCCTATATTCCAGCCCTTTCCATGAAAGTGACTTGAGTCGATTTTTTGATCATTTATGTAATTCCTAATTTGGGTATAGTTTCCGCCAGCTTCAATTAGATCAAGTTTTTTAAGTACTTGCCTAATGCTTCCAGAATTTTTAACAGCAACACGAAGCTGCTCATCGCTCCATTTCCTTTTTCCTGCCATATGTACAGTATTGTACATAATCAAGATTAAATAAAACTTAATTTTATCTAAATTGAGGCCACGGTCGGAATCGAACCGGCGTATAGTTCTTTTGCAGAGAACTGCCTTACCACTTGGCTACGTGGCCGTAGCGACTCTATTATTATTCCTGCTCGTCTTCGCTTTCTTCTTTCTTGTTAACATCGCCCTCCTGTCCTGTTCCCATGCCGACTTCGCGAATGATACGCTCAATATTCTGCCTGTGCTTCTCGCCGACATCATCAACGATGTCGAGAGTTGGTGGGCGGGGAATATTGGCTGATTTGCGAAGGTAATGCAAAAGTTCAGAGCGGCTGCGGCGCAAAAAAGACAGAGCTTCCTCTTTCTTGGCTTCGGGCATAATAGTAACGAATATTGTCGCATTTTTCAATCGGTCATCGACTTCAACGCGAGTTACGGTAATGAGAGATGTCGGATTTGCTTCACGCGCAATAAACATCGCGGCTTGTGCGCGAATGGCTTCTCCTAATTTTTCTCTTTTTGATCCGTGCTGGATTTCTTTCATATGTTTGCGATAAATATGTTTCTGCTACTTCGTTGTGCTGACGATACACTCGAGAACATCGCCTGGTGCGACTTCGAACTTTGATTCGACGAGGAGTCCGCATTCAGTGTTTTCCTCGGCAACCTTGGCGCTTATCTTGGCGACTTGCATGCCGACGATGCTGCCACGGCTAACTTCTTCTTCGCGGCGCAAAATGCGGAAATGCGCATTGCTTGTGACGCGGCCAGAGGTAACTCGCCCGCCAACAACTTGGCGCTCTTTAGTGCGAGAGAATACTTTGAGGATTTTGATCGTGCCGATAACTTCTTCAAATTGCTTGCGAGGGCGGCGCTCTTCGAGAATGCCTGCGAGTCGCTCTGTGAGCTTGTAGATGATATCGAAGACTTCCATGAAGCTATTGTTCTTGAGGTGCATGTCGACAGCATTTGGATCTGCTTTGACGTGGAAGCCGATGACGAGCATGTTCGGATCAGCAACAGCGAGCTTCATGTCGTTTTCATTGATATTGCCGATGCCTTTTGAAGTGATCTTGAAAGTAATGTCTTCAGTGACGATTTTTTCCAATTCTTTTTCAATTGCTTCCA
>DAORIR010000013.1:0-10390 GCA_035438605.1 Minisyncoccota bacterium | reverse complement strand
CTGCTCTCGCCAATTTTCCTGGGCCTCTCGAATCTCTTCAGTACAATTACGCAGCTTTACAAGCGATTTATTATCTACGCTTTTGCGCCTATCTGCTACAACCTCGGCATTATTATCGGCATCTTTTTCTTCTTGCCGCGCTTCGGCAATGTCGGCCTCGCCATGGGCGTCGCGCTTGGTGCATTCCTCCACATGGCGCTGCAGCTGCCGGTCCTTGCGTCCCACGGCTTCTATCCGCGGCTCACAACGAAAATCGAGTGGAAAGAAATGCGCCGCGTTTTCTTGCTCTCTCTGCCTCGCACGCTTGGCCTTGCACTTTCGTCTATCACGATTGCCATTATTGTTTCGATTGCGACTACGCTTGAAACAGGTGCCGTTTCTATTTTCAATTTCTCATTCAACTTGCAGGCCGTTCCGATCACAATCATCGGCTTGTCGTATTCTGTCGCAGCATTCCCGTCGCTCTCAAAGGCTTTCGCCGAAGGGAAGCTCGACGTTTTCAAAACGCAGATTATTTCCGTAGCGCGCCAAGTTATTTTCTGGTCGCTGCCAGTCATGGCGCTTTTCATTATTCTTCGCGCGCAAATCGTCCGCGTCATTTTGGGATCAGGACAATTTACATGGTCCGATACTCGTCTCACAGCAGCAGCTCTCGCGCTTTTCACTATCTCAGTTGTTGCGCAAAGCCTGATTGGGCTGCTTGTCCGCGGCTACTATGCAGCAGGCAAGACACGCCGCCCCCTTGTCATTAACCTCATCTTTACGGCGCTTGAAGTATTTTTGGCGCTCGGCTTTTTGTACTTCTTCCGGCATTACGATGTTTTCAGATATTTCATCGAAGGCTTGCTTCGCGTGCCTGACGTTCCAGGTACAGAAATGCTCATGCTTCCGCTTGGCTATTCGGTCGGCACCATTCTCAACTACTACGCGCTTTGGATGCTTTTCAAAAAAGATTTCTTGCCGAACGGAGAAGGGAAGCCGCTCCGCAAAACGCTCTTTCAGGGATTTTGCGCAGCTGTGCTCATGGGAACAATGTCGTACGGCATGCTTTCTATTTCAGGCAACTATTTTGAAATCGACACGACGTTTGAGCTGTTGGCGCAGGGCGTATTTGCGGGTGCAGTCGGCATCATAACTGGCGGCGTCATTCTTTGGATGCTCGGCAGCGACGAACTCAAAGTTGTCCTCGCAGCTCTCCGCAAGAAGATTTGGAAAACAGAGACTATTGTTTCTGAAGGTGCTGATGTGACGCAATAAAGAAAGCAATAAAAAAATCGCTCCACCAATTGGTAAAGCGATTCAATCTATCTAATCTAATCCACAATTATTTAACCATAGACACCTAATCTTAGGATTGCCCATACTAGAAATGCTAGTACATACATTGTCGAGCCTTTGCGGCTGCTGAAAGCACTTGTGCCTTCTTCAAACTTACGGGTTTGATTTGTTTCCATCTTTTATTTGTTTTTTAAAACGTATTTATTTGTACTAGTATTATATACCTTTTGGCTTGAAAAGTCAAGGATTTTCAGAGGCAAAAGACCTTTATTTTTAAGGATTTTATGGTAATATGTTGGCACATGGACCTCAATCACATCAGAAACTTCTCCATCATTGCCCATATCGACCACGGCAAATCGACGCTCGCTGACCGCATGCTCGAAGTCACCAAGACGATCGAAGCCCGCAAAATGCGCGATCAGGTGCTCGACTCAATGGAGCTCGAAAAGGAGCGCGGCATTACCATCAAGATGACACCAGTCTCGATGGATTTTTTGGCTGCCGGAGAAAATGGCCAGATGGAAAAATTCAAACTCAACCTCATCGATACCCCAGGGCACATCGACTTCTCTTACGAAGTCTCTCGCGCTATTCGCGCTGTTGAAGGTTCGATTCTCCTTGTTGATTCAACGCAAGGCGTTCAGGCGCAAACACTTTCAGTTCTTCAGATGGCACGGGACGCAGGCCTCGTCATCATTCCTGTTTTGTCAAAAGTCGATTCTCCGCTCGCGCGCGTTGACGACGTTCGCATCGAAGTCGCCACGCTGCTCGATGTTGATCCAGATTCAGTCATGCTTGTTTCTGGAAAAACAGGCGAAGGCGTTGCTGATCTTCTCGCTGAAATCGTAAAGCGTATTCCGCCGCCAAAGATCGAACACCCTGGTGAAAACAATCTTCGCGCGCTCGTCTTTGATTTCCAATATTCAAACCATGCTGGTGTCATCGTCTTCGTTCGTATTTTGGATGGGGAAGTAAAGCGCCACGACCAGCTCATGTTTGCGACCTCAAAAGAAAAATTCCAATCGCTCGAAGTTGGCATGTTCCATCCGGAAAAAATTGCGGCTGACAAAATCGGCGCAGGACAAATCGGCTACATCGTGACTGGCATCAAGCAGCCGGGTATCGCTTCTGTCGGTGACACCGTTACTCTTCTCAAAACTCCAATGCCGCCATATCCCGGCTACATGCAACCAAAGCCTGTGGTGTGGGCTTCGATTTATCCTGAATCGCAAGATGACTTCAACCAGCTCAAGCTTGCGCTTGGACGTCTGCGACTTTCTGATTCTGCATTTTCATATGAAGAAGAAACTTCCGGTGCGCTCGGTCGCGGCTATCGCTGCGGCTTCCTCGGCATGCTTCACTTGGAAATCATCAGTGAGCGTCTTCGCCGCGAATTCAATCTTGAACTTATCGTCACGATGCCGTCGATCACATACAAAGTGAAATTGAAGAATGGCAAAGATGTCATCGTTTATTCGCCGCACCTTTTCCCGAACGATGGCGAAATCGGCACAGTTGAAGAGCCATGGGTAAACATTACGCTCATTACGCCGATGGATTATCTCGGCAATGTGATGCAAATGCTTTACGAACACGAAGCTGAAGTTGGCGACACAGTAAACTTCGGCGAAGGCCGCTCGCAAATCCACTTCACGATGCCGCTTCGCGAACTGATGCGAAACTTTTTTGATGAACTCAAGAGCCAGACGTCTGGCTATGCGTCTATTTCATATGAGATCGGCGATTTCCGTCCGGCTGATGTTGTTCGACTCGACTTGCTTGTGGCAGATGAAGAAGTCGCTGCATTCACTCGTATTGTTTCTCGCCGTCGCGCACTAGAAGAAGCCGAAAACGCAGTTGAGAAACTCCACGCAATTTTGCCGCGCCAGCAATTTGAAACAAAGATTCAAGGCTTTGCGCTTGGCCGCATTTTGAGTTCAAAAACAGTTAAGGCCTTCCGAAAAGACGTCTTGATGCATGGCTCCAAGGTTGTCGGCGGCGGCGACATTTCCCGAAAGAAAAAACTCCTCGAAAAACAAAAGAAAGGTAAAGCTCGCCAAAAAGAACGCTTCACTGGAAAGGTGAATATTCCGCATGAAGTTTTCCTTAAGATGATGCGAAGCGGGAAAGAGTAAAAATAAGTATTATTGACAATTTATTATTTAAGTGTAAATTGCAATTAATACTCACTCTTTAAACGACTTAAAAATGAATAATGAAACAAGTACTACTAAGCAAAAAGCGGAACCTTTGCATGAGGTATGTATAACTAATGTGGATAAACCAACTTTAGTTGCCCGCAGTAAAAGTGGAGTTGATGTCTGGCTTCAGTGGTTTGGCAAATCAGAACGCTTTGATCTTTCTGACAAACAATTCCTTTTCCCAGTCGACGTCCCTGCTGTAACTTTCTTTGGTAGGCCGGAAGAATTTGAAGTTATTATGGTTGGACCTGTTAAAAATTGGCCAAACAAAGATGCTATCAATGAATTAATCGTTGAATACGGCGCGGATACAATAGTCGTCTATCTTATTTCTTCTGCTTTTGGTGTAGATGGTGGCAATGGGCAAGCGGTTCCTGCTTCTTGTCTTATTCCATTGAAAATTAAACTCGCAGATGATAATTGTGGGATCATTGATCCAGTTGATTTTTATGACGACAATGTCAGAATCAAAGCAATTGAACGCTTTTTTGAATCAAAAAAGTAATTGTCACGAGATAAAAAATGGCTGCCCTAAAAAGGCAGCCATTTCTTTTTATATAAAACTAAACGTTAATTAAAAACTCCCGGCATGTACAGCAAGATCATCGAGATGATGATCAAGACGCAGAGGATCTTCCAAACGATGCCGATTCTTTTTTTGCTTTTTTGGTCAAACATGGTGGTGTGGATAGCAGGGATTAGTACTAGAACGATGTCTGCTATACTTACGGGAGTATACCAGACGAGTTCCATTTCGAAAAATGCCAAAAAAGCACACAACCATCAAAAAGCAAAAGCAATCCTTGCTCTATACGCCTGTTGGCATAGGCTTTTTGGCGGCAATTTTTCTTTTTATGGCATATTCGACCTACGGCGTCTTCACAAAATGGAGCGATGCCAACGGCAAGCTCCTCGAAGCGCAGGAATCCTATAGCGCAACTGTGGCGCGCCACGAGGCTATTTCCAAGGACTTGGAGACGCTTTCGACGCCTAGAGGCAAAGAGGAAATTGTGCGCGAGAAATTCAATGTCGTCAAAGAAGGGGAAGGCGTTGTCGTTTTGCCTGGCAGCGCCGACAGCTCGGTGCTTGCTGCAGAAGCTGCGCCAAAGAAAAAGAAAGGCTTTTGGCAGACCATCAAAGGGATATTTACGAAAGGCGAGTAATTTGTTTAGAACTTCTGTATTATCGCTAGCGTGATATAATACAGATGTTCTATTATGAAACACGAACTTAGAAAAAAAGCGATATCACTGCGCCAGCAAGGACATTCTTACTCTCAAATAAATGAGGTAATTCCTGTTTCAAAAAGTACACTAAGTCTTTGGCTGAAGAATATTAAATATGTTCCAAATAAGTCTTCTTTGGAGAAAATTAAAAAGTCCCGAGAAAAAATTACTGCACATAGGAAAAATGCGCAATCCGTATCTATTGAAAACGCCAAGAAGCTGGCAAAAGCCGATATTGGCAATTTGTCTGAGCGTGATATATTTATGCTTGGAATCGGCATTTATATCGGAGAAGGAACAAAATCGAACGGCATCATCCGAATAATAAATGCTGATCCAAAGATTCTTAAGTTTGCAATGAATTGGCTTAAAACAATTGCAGGACTTGCGAATTCGAATTTTAGGTTGCGATTGCATCTGTATCCTGACAATAATGTCCGTGCAAGCGAAGACTATTGGTCTGCACATACAGGATTGCCAAAAAAGTTTTTCCATAAGACATATATTGATATTCGCACCAATAAGAAACTTGCGAAAAGAGGGAAATTGCCTTATGGTACAGGGCATCTGTCGATCGTCAGTAATGGCAAGTCAGAACATGGTGTTTTCCTATTTAGAAGGATTAAGGCTTGGATGGATTTAGTTTTAGAAAAATAAAGTACGCGGGATTGGTTTAGTGGTAGAATAACGCACTTCCAATGCGTAGACAGGAGTTCGATTCTCCTATCCCGCACAGCAATATAAGAGCATAACGAAGATTTTGGTCTCGTTTGTCATGTCAGTATTCTTTCTGGTATACTTTCTCCACATATGAAAACAGTATCAATCTACACAACGCCGTCATGCACATACTGCCGCATGGCAAAGGAATTTTTCAAAGAGCACAACATTGCTTACAGCGAATTCGACGTCGCTGCGGACCCAGTGAGGCGCGGCGAAATGGTAGAAATGACAGGCCAGCTTGGCGTTCCTGTCATCAAGATCGACAACACACTCCTCGTCGGCTTCAATCGCGCTAAGGTTAGCGAACTCCTCGACGTAGCGATGTAGTCGCTTGGTCTGCACGTTTTCCGTGCATGCCCTCATGCTTTGCTGAGGCCGTCGCTCGGAAAAAATAAGAATACGATGTATTCTTATTTTGTTCCTCGCTAGCCCTCATAGTTAAATGGATATAACTGCTCCGTCCTAAGGAGTCATTGTGGGTTCGATTCCTGCTGAGGGCACTATACGTAGAAAACAATTGAAAAAACCCAGCAATATGCTACTATATCGCCATGGACGAAGAGTTCAAAAAGCTTCTTTTAGAGAACATACAGCTGACTCGCGAGAATCACACGATGCTCAAGAAGCTTCGCCGCGCCCAGAAGAATGCCAAGATGATGAAGATGATCTATTGGGTTATCATCATTGCGCTTGCATATATGGCCTATGTCAAAGTTCGTCCACTTATCCAGCAGGCGAGCGATACGTACAATGCCGCCCAGCAGCAGTTGGACAGTATCAAGAACTTCGGTCAGTAAAATCGCTGAAATAAAAATAGAAATTTCATATTTGCTCAGGTAGCTCAGTTGGTAGAGCGCTCCCCTGAAGAGGGAGATGTCACCAGTTCAACTCTGGTCCTGAGCACAGCAATAATTCAATAAAAAGAGACTTTTTGACAAAGCTCGTATTTTTCTGTATGGTAGAAAAAACAAACCTCAAAAATGAAAAAGAAACTACTGTACCTATTTGTTGCATGGATGGTAATTCATTCCACAAATGCGCTTGCCCAGCGCAGCTATGTTAAATCGAGTGATGAAGACATTGCTGCCTGCAAACAGCTTATCAAGGAGGCTTCAGTCCTCAAGAAAAAGCTGAAAAAGGCGATTAAGGCGGAAGTGTTGTCTTGTGAAGCTGTCCGCAAGCTTGATATTGCCTATTTCTCAAGAGAAGATTTACGCAATGTCCCTAAAGAGTATTGGATCTTCGGGATTATGGAAATCGATGATCTTGATTCTGCTATTATTTCAGGATATGGCAAAAGCGATACTGCATATATGCAGGTTGTGTACCCCTCCTTCAAGGTGGAGTTCATGAAAAAAGTAGATATTAAAGTTAAAGGTATAGACGGCAAAAAGCATGAAAAAAAGACTGTCTTTGTTAGCCGGCTGCAATACATTTATTCAGAAGAATACAATATCGCTTCAGAGCAACAGATTGGCCAGCCTGCAAATATGGTATATCGGCACGAGAGAATGGACGATCTATTTGTTCCAATTCCTCTAGAAGAGCTAGTTAATAAAGAAGATAGCAGACTGTTTGATGCTATTACATCTGGAACTCGGTATAAAGTTGCATGTACAGATGAAGAAAAGAAACAGCCGACCCTACCTCAGTTTTCTGTTGGCAACGACACAACTCATGTTGTCTTTTTTGATCCCCAGAAAGTTGATGGCGATATGGTCGCTATTTATGTTGATGGGAAATTGATCAAAGAATCACTCGAGCTCGGCAAACAAGCGTACACACTCGCTGTATATGTTCCGGCTAATACAAAGCGAATTGTTAGTTTCAAAGCTTTGTCTGAAGGGACGCAATCTCCTTGCACTGTCCAAGCAAGAATAGTTGAAAACAATCAGCTGTTTAAGCTCAACATCAGAAAAGGGAAGTCAGCCGAAATTCTCTTGTTTAGGAAATAGAGCTAAAGTTACATTTTTAAGGTAGAAGTTAAAAAAGCCGCACATTGTTATGTGTGGCTTTTTCTTTTGACTGGAATGCCTATAATATGCTACTTTCAAATAGACATATATCTGTAACTCACAACTAAAAAACATAGCCATGATTTCAAAAACCAAAAAGCCAGTACTATTCCTCGATTTCGATGGTCTGCAATTTGACACTATCGATTCTCACAAGGATTACATCAATGAAAAGTACGGCATAGCCACTATACGCAGCGATTATATCGACAATAACCATGGTCTCCATGCAATTATCAAGAAGTATTTGCCAGTCGATATGCACGATTCGATTATTCCTGAACAAGTCTACGCTGACATCGGCGAGAATCTCAATGCTTCAATCGAGCGCAATATGAACCTCATTCCAATTGAAGGAATGCGCGAGATTGTTCCCATGCTTGCAGAGAAATACGAACTATGGACTGTGACTGCCCGCCAGAAATCAAGCTTGGAAGTTATCGAATACCTGCAAACCAAGCACGTTCCAAATTGCGTTATCGGCATTCATTGCGTCTGGGATCATCTAGGGGACTACAAGTTCCATGGACATTCGAAGAGGGACTTTATCGCCAATTTCCAAGGCGAGAAGGTCGCATTCATCGACGATTCATTATCTGAAATATTAGATATGCAGGATATTGTGCCGTCGTACCTTTTTGATCCGAGGAGAATACACATTAACCATCCCAAAGTTCAGCATCGTGTGATTAGTTGGGAAGAGATAGGTAGGGCTTTTCTTTGAAAAAGTTTGATTTAAGAGATTGCAAAAAGCACCGTTCCGGCGGTGCTTTTTCTTTTGCTTGATATTTGTGCGACTTATTATTAGAGCGACTTAACTCTCAAATTCGTCTGCTTCTGCTTATCGATCTTCGGAAGCTTCACGATGAGGAGGCCGTGCTTTTCCATTGCTTCAGCGCCATCGATGTCGACTTCTTCTGGCAAAAGGATAGTTCGGGCAAATGTTCCCCAGTAGAGTTCGCGAATGAAATAGTTTTCGTCGTTGATAGACTTCGTCTCTTCGCGGCGGCCGCGGATAGTGAGCATGTCGCGAGTGATCGAAAGCGTAAGGTCTTCAGGTCGGACACCAGCAACCATTGTCTGCACAACGATATCAGTTGGAGTTTGGTAGACGTCGACAGTGAGCTGGCCTTCTGTTTCTTCTTCACTGTCTTCGTGCCAGTCTTTTGTTTCTTTGTAGTCTTTCGCGTAATCCTTAGAGCGACTCGCTGGAACGCCGAACTTTTTGCTGGCATTGCTAGCGGCTGCGCCTTTTTTGCCGCTGATAGAAAGCGGGCGAGATTCCTCTTCGTCTTCGTCGCGATCATCAAGGTCTAGGTCCTCATCCTCTTCGTCATAATCGTCATCGCGAAGTTTGATGCTACCGGTAAGTTTTTCCATGAATGAACGTTTTTTGAACATAGTGATTTAGATTTAGAGTGACTGATCGCCCATGCGGCGCAGTTTTTCAAATAGTAATACGCTGATAATTGAGATGACCCAAAGAAAACCGAAGACCGCGAAAAAATTCTCTCCGTTATTACCAATTATAAAAAAGTTAAACAAGCTATGCAATACAATAGCTGTTAACACTCCGAGGACAAGGTAAATGCTCTTTTTGCTTTTGCCGGCAAAAAAGGCGAGTCCCATGAAGATGCCGATAAATCCGCTCGCTACGGCATGGAGGAGCGTAGCGCCGAGGAAACGGAGATTTCCGGTCAGTAAACTGACGGTAGTTTCATTGAGCTGCAGCGGATGCATGAGAAATAGGGCATTTTCGAGCGCTGCAAAGCCAAGCGCGCCTGTGATCATATAGATAGCAAAGTCGACAGGCTCGTCCACGTAGGCAGTCCTGAAGGCAATTATGGCCACAACAAAGAGTTTGACGACTTCTTCGATTGCCGACCATGCGATAGTGAGGAGTGGGCCGTCTGAGATGAATTTGCGGGCAAATTCCTCAAGCGGCAAGACGAGCATGACTGAAGCCATGCCGATGAGAAACGTTGTAATGATGAGGCCGCGAGGCTCTGGCCGCTCTTTGTCTTCTTTGAGCCAGAACCATAGCCATAAAAGCGCCGGAATTAATCCGCCGAGGAGTGCAACTATGATTGTTTTGAAGTTTCCGTCGAAAACCATGGGGTTGCGATGAGCAAGTTCTTGCTTTCTTTCGGTACGATACTCCAGAGCTCTTCAGTAACGTGCGGCATGAATGGATGAAGGGCAATGATTGAGCGGCGAAGAAGTTCTTGGAGGAGCCACATGCGTGATTCGCGTGCAGATTTTGCTTCTGCTGTGTCGTCTCCAAAAAGGATTGGCTTACTCTCCTCGATGATTATATCAGCAAAAGTGTGCCAGATGTAATGGTATAACTTTTCTGTAGCCAAATGGAGGTGGTATTCGTCGAGTTCTTTTGTGATGTCGGCAAAAAGTGCATCAGATTCTGCAAGAAGTACAGTATCTTTTTCAGAAAGCGTTGCAGGTTTTGGCAAAAGGTCGATGCTTGTCGAAGAAAGGACGAAGCGAGTGATGTTCCAGACTTTGTTGCCGAAGTTTTTGTAGCCCTTGATCTTGTCTTCATACAGTTTTGAATCAGTTCCCGGTGTCGCAGTCGAGCAGAAGTAGAAACGGATAGCGTCCGCGCCAAATCGGCTAGCGACTTCGATCGGATCTCCGCCATTGCCGAGCGATTTTGAGAATTTGCGTCCTTGCGAGTCGCGAACGATGCCGTTGAGCAGTACTTTCTCAAAAGGAATAGTGCCAAGCGCGTATCCAGTCATGAGAATCATACGGGCAACCCAGAAGAAAAGGATTTCAGTTCCAGGCTGAATGAGTGTCGTCGGATGATATGTCTTGAAGTCTGCAGTTTGTTCCGGCCAGCCAAGCGTTGAGAAAGTCCAAAGGCCTGATGAGAACCACGTGTCGAGTGTGTCTTCGTCTTGCGTCCAGCCGTCTCCGCTAGGCGCTT
>DAORIR010000012.1:0-11749 GCA_035438605.1 Minisyncoccota bacterium | reverse complement strand
TATTTTGCCAGTAACCATCGGCAAATACTGCGACACAGTTAAGTTTGTTGTTCTTAGGGAAACACCCAAGTACCCACGAAGGTACATTATTGACGCGAGGGCAGTTCGTCATCCAGACATGCTCGTGGCAAGAGAAATTCCTTTTGTGGCATCAACAGAGCAAGATCGCATTAAAGGCGGCGGAATGAACATTTTCCCGAAACTGAAAAAAGTCATACTTGTTGGCTTTAGTACAAATTTCGGCGGGCTAGACCCATTCATTGCTTTAAAAGACATTGAACCCAAGCTTCGGCATCATTTGCCTGAAGGTATGGAGTTTAGTGCAATGAACTTTGACGATTATTTGCTCATTGAGGATGATTTGATTGAGCAACACAGGCGCAATTAACAAATGAAGACTAATTAGAGGTCAAAATCAAAAGAGCGTAACCGGTTGGGTTACGCTCTTTTTTATTGCCCTTGGTTCTAGACACCATGCTTCTTGCGAATTTCCCCAAGCTCCTCCTCTTCTTTCTCTTTTTTTGCCTGCTTCCCTGCTTCGCCCATGTCTTTTAGTTCTTTATCAGACAATGTATCGAGCTCCATTACTCTTGCCGAAAGATTCTCAACAGTGTTTTTCGAATCATCTTCAAGGCATTCTTCAAGTAATGCGTGGAGAATCCAGCCCATTCGTGGGCCTGGTTTCATGTGTAACTCCCCCATTAGGAACTTACCGTCTATCTTGAGCATTGAAACAGAAGTTGGAGCTCTAAGCGCTTCTTCGATCATTGAATGATACTTGCGCAATCTATACGGAGCTTCTTTCTTTTTCATTCCTACTCTGTCGCACTCGCGCACCTTCATCAGATCCCAGATATTCTCTCTGCCTACATTTACTATGGTGCGTCGAACAGCCGAAAGCGTAATTGCCTCGGTATCTGAGAAAAACATGTGGTATCGAACCATTTTGTATACTTTTTCGCTCAATTCCTTCGGGAAACGGAGTCTATCCATGATTTTCCTAACCATTCTTGCTCCAATCACTTCGTGTCCATAGAACGTATATTTCCCTTTTCCGCCAGCTTTAGTCCCGTCCCATCGACGAGTTCTAGGCTTGCCGATATCGTGAAATAGCGCAGAAAGCCTTATATCTAATGGCCAACTCTTCTCTGCTGCATGCCCAAGCGCATGCAAAATGTGCTCGAAGACATCATATATGTGCTCACCTTTCTGCTCACAGCCAACACCTTCTTCTAGTTCTGGGACTACATATTTGTTCAGGCCCAGCTTCATAAGCATGCTCATTCCCCCCATTGGATCGTTAGACATTACAATTTTGATGAATTCATCACGGATCCTTTCATGTGAAATGGCAGAGAGTTTATCTGCATGACGTGAAATAGATTCTAAAGTTTCATATGAAACAGCAAATCCGAGCTCGCATGCAAATCTAATTGCCCTCAGAACGCGCAGGGCGTCTTCAGAGAAGCGTTCGTCAGCATTGCCGACTGTTCGTACTACTTTATCTTTAATGTCCTTTAAACCGCCGTATATGTCTTTTAAATGTCCTTGAGAAATATCATACGCCATTGCATTGATAGTGAAATCTCTGCGCTCGAGATCTTCCTCAATAGTTTTTGAGAATTCAATCTTGTCTGGATGGCGATTGTCTGAATACCCTGCTTCCTTCCTGTAGGTAGTTACTTCTATTTGATCGTATTGCTCAGTTGGCTGGTCAGTTTCTTTTAGTATAAAGACAGTCACTGTGCCAAAGCGGTTTTCGTACATCGTTTTCTCAAACAGAGCCTGAATTTCCTCTGGTTTAGCATTCGTTGTTACATCCCAGTCCTTCGGTGTGCGGCCAAGTATAAGATCGCGTACGCAGCCACCGACTATGTATGCTTCAAAACCCTTATTTAGTAGGGTTTCTGTTACATGTGTAACGTATTTAGGAATATCTTCCCTGTTGATTTTGCTACTTTCTCCTGCTTCGTTTAGTTTCATATGAAACAATTATGTGCACCCAGAGGGATTCGAACCCCCAATGACAGTTCCGAAGACTGTAGTGATATCCATTTCACTATGGGTGCGTGCTATTTATTAATATGCTTAAAATACCATTGTTTCAACATATAATCAATGAAATCAATAATATTTATTGCATTTTAGCTATTTAATGAGTATAATAATCTCCGTTAAATGCGGGTATGGTTTAGTGGTAGAACACGTCCTTGCCAAGGATGAGACGGGAGTTCGATTCTCCCTACCCGCACATTAAAGTTTCTAAATGAATATAAAAGGAGCATCCGGCGCATACTATTTATATATGCATTATAAATAGACATTTAGCTAATGCATCTTATGTCTGGCTGAAGTTAGTGCATGTTTCAACATATAGCCACTAATTATATTTTTGTTCATAAAAGACAAATATAGGTTATAAACATCTAGTGAAAAATACAGATAAATATCAATAATTATGCTCAGAATATCCTAAATATGTGCAAAACTGTGGATAACTATGTGTGTATTGTTGATAAAAGACAAATATTTTGACTTTTATTTGGCTGGATAGGAATTATATCCTTATTTTATATGGATATCCTTAATTTTGATTTTCATATACTGTAGTTTCATGTGAAACGATTAAAATTTCCTTTATATATAATTTATCACCATTTCATGTGAAATAACTAGACTTACGGCATGAAGCAATTCACTTCGCCAAGTCAAAAAGTGGGGCAATTAGGGGAGAATATAGCCTGCAAATACTTACAGAATAAGGGTTTTACCATTTTGGAGCGCAATTTCACGCTAAAATGCGGAGAAATAGACATTATTGCCAACAGGGGAGAGGAAATTAGGTTTTTTGAGGTAAAAACCCTTAATTTTAAAGGAAATATGTCGTTATTTAGGCCTGAAGACAATATACACCAAAAGAAAATGCAGAGGCTGGCGCGGGCATGTCTTGTGTATGCGGACATGAAAATGCTTGGCGATCAGATTCCTTGGCAAATCGATGTAATAGCTATTGAGTATGACGAAGTCAGGAAAAGAGCTTACGTTCGTCATCTAGAGTGTATATATTAGTGCTTCAATAGTAATAGTTTATCCGAATAACCTATATAATTAAGATATGAAATCACAAAAAACAACAACCGCTTGGGTCATTGTTATTATTCTCCTCATTGCAGGTATTTTTTACTTTGCATTTTCCGATAATCCTACAAAGAACCCAGACATAACAATTCCAGATACAACAAACAATGGTCAAACCCCAGAAACACCAAGCACTAACCCTCCAGAGGCAAGTAAAATGATTACGGTTACTAGCCCTAAAGAAGGGGATACTGTAAATGCTTCGACTGGTTTTTCAGTTACAGGAAAGGCAGTTGGCGGTTGGTACTTTGAAGCAACTGCTCCAGTGAGCGTGTATGCCAAGAACGGTACTCTTCTTCGGGGTACTTACGTCACAGCTCAGGGCGAGTGGATGACATCAAATTTTGTCGACTTCAAAGGACAAATCCCACCTTTTGTAACAAACGGAGCAACCGAGGGCTATATTCTGTTTCAAAACAGCAACCCTTCCGACAATGAAGGCTTTCGCCGTGAATTTAAAGTTAATGTAAAGTTTGCTGCCCAAGAAACTCAGACAATTAAACTTTACTTTGGTAATACAATCAAAAATCCAAATGCAGCAGACTGCTCAAAAGTATATGTAGTTGAAAGAAAAGTTCCAAAAACTGCTTCAATTGCTACGCTTTCGCTCCGAACATTGCTCCAAGGACCGACACAAGAAGAAGCAGCGCTTGGCTATACTTCAGCTTTTGGACGAGGCTCAGGCGATGAACTCAAAAGCCTTTCTGTCACAAATGGTGTTGCAAAAGCCGATTTTAGTGTTCTTCCTGGCGGTGGGTCGTGTTTGGTAGGTGAGGCTCGCGCCCAAATCGAGCAAACACTCAAGCAATTTTCCACTATCTCGAGTGTCAAAATCCTCCTCAACGGCTCAGAATCTGAAGCCCTTCAGCCATAACTGAGAAAAATTCGTGATTGACACCTGTTTCTATAGTTGTAGTATTAGGGAAATCACAAATTCACAATTTAATAACAACAAATATGGCTAAATTCAGTGTTGGATCAGCTTTTCGCGAGAAGCGAACAGCGATCGAAAATGTAATGATCGGTATTTTAACAAATATTGACCATCCAATTACTATTCCAGTACCGGGGCTATCTGAAGAGCAGATGTCCCATCAATTGAAGAATGCAATTAGCAAAAAGCCTTTTATGCTTATTGCTGTTGACCAGCGTGCTCCAATTTCACCACCAGAGATTGAAGAAGGCCGGTTTCAGTCATTAGAAGAAATTTTTGCTGAAGGTGACAAAAAGTTTAATTCAGCTGCAGTTTCGGAAATTATTGATTTTGATGAGCTAGTGCTCAATGATCCTGATTGGCAGAATCTTTCTGTTGCCCATGTCGAACCAGTAGAAATAGATGCCCTCTACATGCTTACAGATGATGACTGGAAAAGTATTTACTCAGCTTTGCAGGAACTAGATTCTGTTTCAATTACACCTAGTGAACAATGGCACATGAAGGTAATTATGGAAAATTGCATTCGAATCCTGTGCGGCAAGCGCGGTTCGGTTAAAGCCCTTACGGTTCATGATATTCTCATGAAGGTCAACAAGACTCATGGCTTTCTTCCAGTTCATGCTCAAAAAGTCTTCGATTGTGTTCATCCAAAATTTTGTACGACACACGAAGAGATCTACGAGAAAGACATGTACATCCAGCAGCGTCTAAGTCTCCGACCGGGTAAAGCGCCGACAAGAATCAAAAATTAAAGAATTATTGGTTTACTAAAATCAGTTCCTCACGGGGCTGATTTTTTACATATTCTGTATATATGCTAGTATAGGGAGGCAATTTTGACGGACATTTTGGGAGAATTCGGGGCGTAGTATATCGGTAGTATATATGTTTTGGGAACATAAGGGCCGGGTTCGATTCCCGGCGCCCCGACTACGAAGAAGAGCGCTGACATTTCATGTCCAGCAAAAGAAAAAACCTCACATAATGTGAGGTTTTTTCTTTAAAGTCCTTATTTTACTGCGTCTTTCAAAGCTTTTGCGGCTCTGAACTTAGGAACCTTTGTAGCTGGAACACTAACCTGCTCACCAGTTTTTGGGTTGCGGGCCATTCGCGCGGCACGAGGTTTTACAGAGAAAATCCCGAGGCCAGCGATTGATACTTCTTCGCCCTTCTTAAGGGTGCCGACGATAGCATCAAGGAGGCCGTTCACGACTTCTTCAGCCTGTACTTTAGTACCGCCGATCTTGCCGTGAACCCACTCGATCATGTCTTGTTTATTCATACTCTGTCCGACACCGCGCGCTGAGCGCTTGGTCGGAAGTTTATTGCTAAATTTCGACTCGACCACAATGCTTTGGATAGGACAAAACGTCGTGGCCTCTCAGAAAGTATTATACCGCAAGGGTTTTTTTGGGCAACCCTTTGCAAGACCTCAAAAATAATTGACATATCGCTGAAAGATGCTATTATTTTCTGTAAATCACATAAAAAAAATCATATGGCTAAAAAAATTATTTACGCGACGGTGATCAATATTGCCATCGTGCTCGGCACAGCTTATTCGCTAGGTCATTATAGTGAAGATATTCGTACTGTTTGGTATGTAACAACTCTTGTCGCAGTCTTCTTTAACCTCCTTTTTAAAGCTGTCAGAGATGCTATCGGCTACCTGACTTTATTTATTGGAGGCATTGGTACAGCAATAGGTGTTTACAACAATTTTCCCTTTATTACCAGCGAGGGGTTGCAGTGGTATCCACTTCTTACATTCTTGGCTGGAATCTACTTTTGCATCATATCTTTTAGGAGATTATTATTTGATCAACCTGAAGCCAAAGAACATCAAGTTGCTTAATTGCAATTTCGTCTTTGCCAAAATTGCTGCATTCATCTATGATGAATGCAGCTTTATTTTTTGCTCAAACATTATTATAACGAGAAAAAGATAGAATCTATAAGTATGAAAAACACATTTTTCGATCGTCCATATGTAGCAGCTGGTATTGTTCTTGGTCTTGCATTTATCGTTGGCTTGCTCGTTTTGGGAACATCAGTTCGCCAGCTCCGCGGCAGCGAAAACACTATTTCAGTAACTGGGTCTGCAAAAGAGCGCGTAAGCTCTGATATCGGCAAATTCTCAGGTTCATGGTCTAGGCAGACAACTCGAGCTTCAACTGCTTCGGGCTACACAGACCTCGCCGTAGATATGGGCAAGGTTACAACGTACCTCAAGTCGCAAGGCGCAACAGATGAGGAAATTGCGGTCGATCCTTCATCTAGCTTCACAGAATACGACTACGACGAGCGTGGCAATAGAATTCCGGGTTCTGAGCGCATTGTCCTCCGCCAAAATATCACAGTAACATCGAAAGATCTTCCAAAGATCAAAAAGATTGCCGACAATGCTGCCGAAATCGTCAAAAGGGGAGTTTCATTTGAGGCAAACCAAGCTCAATACCTCTATTCGAGCGAAAAACTCTCGACGATCCGAGTTTCTCTCATGAGCAAGGCGATAACAGATGCTAAAAACCGTGCCGATGCTATTGCCGAAGCAACTGGCGCAAGTGTCCGAAAGCTCGCCAATGCATCGTCAGGTGTCGTTCAGCTTCTCCGTCCTGACTCAGTAGACGTTGAAGACTATGGCTCATATGACACTTCTACTATTGAAAAAGATGTCATGATCACTGTCCGCGCAAACTTTGAGCTTCGCTAGCTTACGCAAAAGCGATTTTCAGCAAAAAAACACACAAACAAGAAATCCCCACATGACAGTGGGGATTTTTGCTGGACAGGAGTACGATTGAATAAACGTTTATTAAATCTTAATACTATGGAAACTATCGAAATCGCATCAGAACGCTTTATTAAAGTAAATGGAGATTCTTGCGAGACCTGTAAAACAGTCTTGCTTTCATCTAAGCAAAGAGTAGCTATGCTAGTCAGAAATTGGTACGATCCAATTTTTCATGAAGAATATAGACATATTTTTGATGAATTCATGAAAAATCCAGTTCCGCTAACAATTATTCTTGGCTCTCATGATGGCAGCGAATCGTCTGAATTCCTGCAAAAAGCTTACTCAGCAAAAAATAAAAAAGTAAGTATTTTATTTACAGATGAGATGCTTTGCAATCATTACTTTGATTGGCAGAATAAAGTAATTCCTCAATATCCTGTGATCGGCGACAGTACCATGTCTCATGTTCGATTTGTCGACACAAGTGTTGAAAGAAAACCAATTTGGTATTCAGCCACTGAATACAACAATCCGGAAGCAGTTGCCAGCATCGAAAGACGCTTAAACATTCTGCTTAATCATTCATCGCTTAGAAAATTAAAGTAAAACATTTCACCTATAAAAAATCCCGGCCTCGCCCGGGATTTGTTTATTTTGCCTGCTTCCAGGCAATTTGATAAAGACTCTTAAGCAAGTCAGCAATGCGGCTATTTTTTATTTTGACTGTATGGAGACCTTTATCCCAAACAGTAAATGTTACTGTGTCTCCGAAAATCGAAGTGACAACTTCAGGATTGTAGATTTCTGCGGGCAGAGAACGGACTTCTCTCTGTTTTCCGATTGCATCAACTTTTTCTTCTTCAGTAAGAGGACCATTAGGCATGAGGATCTTAGAAATAATTCCTTTCTTGGTGCGAAGCCTTCGGTAGTCAGCAAGCTTATCTCTCGCAACCGTAAAATGTTCAGGATTTCCGCCAAGGCGAAGCACTTCTTTATGCTTTCCTTCGAGCGATGAGTAGAATGTTTTCACAAAGCCATCTTCTCCAGCAAGTTCAGTTATTTCAATTGGCTCTTCGTCGCGGAGCATTGCCGAATATGCCTTGAGCTCTGGAAGCAGCTGCTGCGCAAGGGTTTTCTTTGCCAAAAAGGCTTTTTCTTCGAAATTGATGAACTGGAGAATGCGGTCCGGGCTTTCGAGGAAGAAAAGGCGTCTCTTGCCATATTTGCTTACTGACACAACGCCGCGGCGCAAGAGCGATTCGACGGCAAGGTGAATGCTCGAGCGGGGGAGTTTACAGTCTTTGGCAATATCTTGCACAGAAGAAAGCCCTTTCCCCAGCAGAGAGCAGAAGGTACTAATCTCAGCTCGATCGAAACCAATTTGCTTTAGGATTTCTTTTGTTGATTGAGTAATTTCTTTCATAAAGTGACAGACTTTTTTGACATATAATTAATATATACATAATTATATTGATAAATAAGGATATTGCAAGTTTTGATTGATAAAAATTATTGACAATAATAAAAAAACTGATATAGTTTCCGTAGTTCTTTGCAGACTACTCAAGGGGAATGCCGTGGGCGTTGCCAGAGTGTTATTCAGTACAGCCGTTCCGCCCACATAATGATTACTTTGGGGTTTGTGCCGGCAATACAGGGTAATGCTCACTACATTCTTCTTGAGAGTATTAGAAATAAAGACAGGCCGGGAAGCAACCGGCATGCAGGTAAGAGATCGTTTCGTCTGTGGCGACGTTTCGAAAAAAGAGCACTCCAAGAGTGGGTGCTTATCTTGATTGTTTGGGGCTCTCTACCCCAGAATTCAGCTGCGCTACAACAGTTGACCGAACAAGTGCCTAAAGGTAGAACCATAGTCGAGAGAAACTATGCCAATCGCTATGCTCGAGGTGCGAGCATAAAGCGGTGAATGTTCCATTGGAGAAGCAGCACCTGCTTCTCCTCTTTATTCAGTTCGCGAATGATTCGCGGCCTGACAGAGAGTAATCTTTGACTAAAGTCATTAATTATGGCAATATAAAAAAGTTCCTTCATAAACTAAAAACTTAAAAACATATACGATGATGACATTTACAGAGTTTGTAACGAAAGCCCGCACGACATTTTCTGTCGATAGAAAAGATACGATTCATACAAATCCAATTTCATTTCTATACGATCAAAAATGGAACGTGCCAGTCGGTCCGCCATTCTCTGAAGATGAATTGGCGCGTATGAATATGACGTTAGATGAAGCTGGATGCTTTGGTCGAGCAGTGAAAGCTGCAGTCCTTTCCGAAATATATTTTCCTGACAAGAAAATGTATGCTGGCGAAGTTCTTGACGACTTGTGTCGCACCATGCTTGTAGAAATGGCAACTGATGAAAAATGGAATGATGAAACATTCATTGCAGATATGCTTCAGTCTGAATGTCCGCATATCATCATTGTTGATGAAAACGGCAGACAATTTGATCCGATTTTTACTCAGTTAAGTTGGCATCCAGAAACACTTGCACACCCCGAAGTAGGGAAGCATGATCTCTGGGAAGGTTTGTATGCTGCATACATCGTTAGTGTTGCGCTTACGTTTCGCTTCACTGATCCAGCTAAAAGTCTAGATTTGCTTCACCAAGCAGACGATCTTTGCTCAGATTTCATTACGATCAAAGAAAATCTTGCTGCGGTCTATGGCATGACAGCGCAGTTCAATAAAGGCATCGAGTATTTGCGCTTCGCAGTAGGTAAGCGCAAAGATGCCAAAAAACTTTTTGTTCTTTGGATTTTGTCTGGCGACGAAACGTACAAAAAGAAATTGACCGAAGAATACGATATTAGAATGTTGCAGTACTTACTTAAAACCTATATGCCATGACACCATCGGACTTGTCACCCGCAAAGCGCAGAGCATACGATGCTCTCGATTCAGAAACCGATAAAGAGGAATTCCTCAATGATGAAGCTGCTATCAGAAAGCAGGCAATCAGAGGGGCAATTGCTCAGGTTATGAGTCGCAACCAATCTCACAATGCCGGAAAGCATTTAGTGAATGCGCAAAAAAAGTAATTCTTTCCAGGGAAAACGGGCGAGCCTTTATAAAGTCGCCCACATTTTAGAGCTCATGAATTCGTTCGTGGTCTCTAAATGAATTGTTCTTTAACTTCTAACTTAATAATCGCTATGAAAAAAATCGGTACTATTTGCCTCATTGGAGGTTTGCTGCTCAGCGCGCTTTACGCGTACCTGACTGTTAGTTTATTGAGTGCGCACAGTGTACTCAATGCTAATATTGAAAACATCGAAATGATTGCTTTCGGTTTTCTATTCTTTTCTTTTTGCGCTACTCCATTATTTGTTTATGTTTCTATTGGTAAAGCAAAAACAATTATTGAAAAGTACAGCAACGATGGAAAAGCAAGTAACTACTTTAAGTATATCGCCGATCGCCCGACTAAATTGGGCCGCTTCCTGATCAAGCATCCGGCAATTGCTTTTTTCTTTGCAATTGCTCCAGTGCTCTACCTGATTCCTTTTGTGGTCGCACATCTTTTGGATGTCATCGCATTTTTCTGGATCGAGGTATCGATGTCTGCATCCGACAAATGGGACGACCTCAAATGGAACCTTTTCAGGCGATAATTTTTTTGGGCAACAACATTATAAATTTTTAGAATGTTGTTGCCCTTTCCATCAGGCCCGCGAGACTTCGCGGTTCTGTAGAAATAGTTCATTCACATAAAACAAACACAGATGACAGAGATTGAAGATGCGCTAGCGTCTATTACCGTTATCGCAAGCGCTGAAAGCGTTTCGGTAGGAATAAAGAAGGAACTGGTCAAGAAGCCAGAAGCACTTATGGCCCTGCGCGGTGTCACGATGATCGCGGTCGAGAATACTATTGATGGTGCAAAGATGCAAAGTTGCACTGGCGTCAAGATTGCTCACGACATGATTAAGAAAGAGCCGAATAAGAGAATTATTCTCTATAGCGTTACGCAGCTAGAATATGTGCGCCTCAAGCAGAAAGATATAGACATACTTTTGGCCATGCCGAACGTACGACATATTGAAATGCCTTGCTCGCCAGAAGCAATGGCTGCGCTTTTTGAGCAAACGACGAACCAAGCAACCGCTGAACAGGCTGCTGCTGCAATGGCAGAGCATGTTATGGGTCAACTTAGGAGTATCTGGCATGACACCAGAAAAGCCAAGAACCCTTTTGCTCCGAAAGGAGATTACGAGAAACAAATGGTTGCGTCTGGAATCGCAAGAGCAAAGGAAAGTTTTCCGATGCTTGCGGCAAAAGACGATGAATCTGTCCTCAGATTTTTGGAGGAAGTTTCTGCTGATCGCGAATTAGTAATGGAGGGCCAGCGCCTAACAGGACTTTTCTGCGACATGGAAGGCACGCTTTTCAGTAATGGTATTTTAAATGCCAACGTGCTTGCTGCGCTTAGCGACAATGAAGCAAAAGGAAAAGAGATAACTCTCTGGACCGACGGCAACTTGCCTGAACTTCAGGCATTGCTTGATGCAGGCAGCATCAACTATCCACTCCGTGCGAAGCGAGACTTTGCCGGAGCGATCGTAGAAATTGCGATCGACGATATGGATGAGCATAGCTTTTCAGCCTTAACCAAGGTCTATGCAGAACGCTTCATTCGAGTACAGGATCTTTAAGATTTTTCTTGGATACAAAATAACCGGCCCTATTGGCCGGTTTAATTTTTGCCGATTTTTGACTATGCAGACTAATTATGCGAATATGGTCGCAAACGGACAACGAAGTCCTTTCCAAAAAACCTCAAAAAACGCAACCATGCTACGAGAAAAACTGAAATTACTCAGCCCTGGACTACAGGCAAAAATTAAAATTGGAGAAAGAGACTACGCTCCAGATTCATCAAATTATCAAATCACAAAACCATCAAATCAAAAC
>DAORIR010000011.1:0-11788 GCA_035438605.1 Minisyncoccota bacterium | reverse complement strand
ATTGATTTATCAAAATCAAAAATAATGTCTGAGCCGACGCTCGATCGCAAAATAGAATATTTGATCGCCGCAACGCCAACAGCTTCGGCAATTTCTTTTCTTTCAGCATCAGTGAAGTCGCGCTCGCGGATGATTTCCATGATCGCATCTTTAGCATCGCGGATGAGCGACTCGCCCGTAATGACGTTGCCGCGTCGCGACGACATTTTACCCGAAGCAAAACGCATCATGCCGTGGTTAACATGTTCCATGCGTGCAGCGTAGCCTTCGCGCGGAAACATTTGGCGAATAGCTTCAGTGACAACTTCCATGTACGCTTTCTGTTCGACAGCTGTGTCGACGATACAGAGGTCTGGCTCAAAATCATTGAACTTCGCAACAGTGAGCGCGAGCTCTTTGGCTTCGTACAAAGGCAGGCCTTGTCCCGTAATGAAAACGCGAGTGTGGAGTTTCGGATTGAAGCGTTCAGCGCGGAAAACAATTGCGCCTTCAGATTCTTCGAACACGCCTTTTGCCATGTGCTCTTTGATCAGCGAAACAGCTTTTACTGCCATTTCAGATTCAAAATAGTATTTGTCGAATTTAGTTCCAAGCGTCTTATATATTTCCTCAAAAGCTTCGAGCGTTACTTTCCTGCCTTCATCATAAATATCTTGGTAGCCAGAATTGCCTTCGTAGAGTTTTTTGTTGAGCTCATCAATTTCGGCTTTGGCTTTTGCATCGCTTTCGTAGAGATTTGTGCCGTAGACGTAGCACTCGCCGATATAGAGCGCTTTTTCGCTGATATTTCTGCCGACTATGCCTTCGCCTTTTTTGACGATAGCGTAAATCGCAATAGCCACGTGGCGGCCAATATCGCCTTGGTAGTTTGCGCGGACAATTTCGCCGCCATGGAAATCAACAAGTCGCGCAATCGACTCTCCGATTGCATTCGACATGAGGTGGCCAATGTGAAAAGGCTTGAATGGATTTGGCTGCGTATATTCGACGACAACTTTTTTGGCATCGAAAATGTCGCTCTTGCCGTAATGCTCGCCGTCGCGAAGAATGTATTCCAAAATGCCCGTGTAGTATTCGCGAGACAAATGGAAATTGATGAAGCCTGGACCTGCAACATCGACTGACTCTATATATGGCGGAAGATCTTTGCGCATTTCTTCAACGATGGCGTCAGCCATGTCGCGCGGCGACTTGCCGTACTGTTTTGATATGGCAAGTGTCGTCGACGACATGTAGTCGCCGTGGCCCATTTCCTTCGGATACATAACTTCGGGCTTGCCGACCATGTAGCCGCACTTGAGCATTATTTCGCCTAAATATAATTCGAGTTTTTCTTTCATGTGTTTAAAAATTGCGAGAAAAAATTGATGGAAAATTAATCTGCGTATGATAGATATTTGTGCTACTTCCCTGTGCTTCCAAAGCGGCCATCGCCCCGAGCAGTCTCGGAAAGCGTCTCAACTTCTTTCAGTTCAGCGATCGCAACGACGTACATAATAATTTGCGCGATCTTATTCCCTGCTTCTACAGTATATGGCGCATCGGACAAATTGACGAGGTGGACATTGTATTCGCCGCGGTATCCGGCATCAAATACGCCGCCCATAACGTGGAGTCCAGCTTTTGAAATACTAGACTTGTCTTTCATGATTGCTGCGTAGCCAGTCGGAAATTCAAGCGCAAAACCGAGATCAAAAATGTGGTGGCCGCCAGCTGGAATCGTCACGGTTTCGAGACTTCGGACATCGAGCCCTACATCGCCAGTATGAGCATAGCTTGGCAGCACAACGTCCGGCTTCATTTTTTTGATCTGCATTTCCACGGGGATATAGTAGCACAGCGACCGAAAATCGCCCATTTGACCGGAGCTCATTTTCGGCATAATCTTAGCAAAACCCGTCTAGACTAAACTACATAAACAAATCAATATGAAAAACTCGACCCTTGAGAAAATCGTGCTGGAATACATAGAATTCATGCAACGATGCCGCGATCTCTTTGTAAAGAAGATGCGCGACTACGATACTGCTTGGGCGATTCTCCGCCTCACGTCAGTTACTGATCAAATTAAAATTAAAGTTGAACGAATCGAAAGTATTTTTGAAAAAGGAACTCAGAAAATTGGCGACACTATTGAAGACGAATTTGTCGGCATTATCAACTACAGTATCATCGGATGCATCCAAACGGACAGAGAAAGGAGAGGTGAAATTGACTCAACAACCTACAAACTCCCCCACGAAGAAGTAATTAGGCAGTACAATAACTATCTTGGTCTTGCAAAAGCACAGCTAGTTGCAGGACATCTCAAGTACGGTGATCTTTGGAGAGAAATGCCGCAAAGATCCCTCAACAAAATCATTAAAATGAAGATTGAGGAGATACAGAAGATTGAAGACAGCAATCCTAAATCCAGCGACGTCTTTGTTGAAAACCATTATCTAGATTTACTTCGTTTCGCTATTTTCGGCCTCATCGTCGGAAAAGCCCCAAAAGCGTTCGCGTAAGGTGCTCGAAAATATGCACATTATTGCCCCTGAAAATCGGGGGCAATTTTTTATTACCCAGACCTAAGCACAGCTTTGACAAAACTGATATTTCCTGTAGTTTGAAGGTAACCAAAGCAACTTAAAAACACTAAATATGAAAGAAGAAAACAAAGACCAAAAATCATTTGTCGATCTCTCCAACGCACGAGAGCCAGGACAGATAAAAGTGATGGAGGAAATTGCCGCCGGAGGATACTGTCCTTTCTGTCCGGAGCATTTCCAAAAAAATCACAAGAAACCAATTATTAAGGAAACTGAACATTGGATGCTTACTGAAAACCAATGGCCGTACGATCACACAAGTCTTCACCTCATGGTTGTTCTCAAATACCACGAAGAAGATTTTCAGAATTTGTCTCTTCAGGCTGCACACGAATACATGGACCTCATGCAGTGGGCAGCGAAGGAATACAAAATGGAAGGCGGCATGTTCGGGATGAGAACTGGAAAATCTGAACTATCATCTTCAACTGTTACTCATTTACACGGACAGCTTGTCGTTCCAAATCCTAAAACGATCGGACCCGGCGAAAGCGTCGCATTCTACATTGGCAAGCCAAAAAGCCAAGAAGGGATAGAAACTATTGGAGACTTCTTTCCTCTCGAGCATCGCATTGTCGACAATCAGTACAAAAACTTACTGAAAAAGATATGGACTCAAGGAGAAGAAACAAAGCCTATTCATGGAGAAAAAGTTAAGCAAATCTCCGGAGTATTACTTAGCTACGACATCCGCAATGGTATCCCGATCTGCACAGAGCGTGATCTTACTATCGGATGGAGAGGAGGTCTACGCGAGCATGAAGCCTTCAGAAACGGTGCAGTAACTTTAGAGGATCTGAGAAAATTCAAAGTTCCTGATGTAGTTTGGGCACCAACTCTCACAAAAGAAAACTGTGAGCGGTGGGGACTTCCTGAAGGACACATGGGTCTCGGATCATATGGAGAAGCCTTTGCACGATTCCCTGCTCCTGATGGAAAAGTATTCAATCAGTTCAGGGCCCTCGAAGAACAGATGAAGAAAATGCCAATGCTACGCACACACATGGTTACCCCCTTCATTCCTTACTACCTCATTCAAGGACAGGAGGAATTCCCAAGGAGAACAGTTGTAGCGCCATGCCATGGAATGATTTTCATCCAGACCAATGTTTTTAAAAGAACATTTACGCTTTCGCATATACAGCGAAGCGGAGATGTGCCAGTTGGAGTTGTGTACAATCTTGGACAATACAGCGCAATAGGCATGATGCTGCAAAGAGTAACAAATCTTAAGTTCACGAGACTTAATTACTTTATCCATGATGCTCATATCTATGAGCGTCAGTATCCTTTTATTGAAAGCCTCATCAATCAGCCAGCAAGAAAATTGCCGATATTGAATATTTCAAAAGAAGATGCAAATTCAATATTCGATTACACTGCTGATGATTTTTCAATTGCAGAGTATGATCATGGTCCAAAGCAAAATATTCCGACGCCAGTTTAAAAGCAAAACAGTAGAATAAAAGCCCGTTTCCAAATTTGGAAACGGGCTTTTTTACTTAAACTACTTCTTTACTTTTTAACCGAAAAATCTTGACGCCTTTTGACTCCAAGATCTCCTGTGCATCAACGAGAGAATATCCCTCTTTGAAATACACAGTAGCAACGCCCGACTCTGCAATATACTTTGCGCAGAGGGGGCATGGGAATGTTGTCGTAAAAAGAGTTGCGCCTTCGAGCGAAACACCTTTTTGGCGAGCAGCATTTGCAATTATACTTGCCTCAGCATGGACGGCATATGTAATGTGAATATCTACTCCTGCATTGAAGCAGCTTCGAGGATCTCCTTTTACATACGTTATCTGTTCATGAGGCAGATGATGGTTATGGGCTAATAGCTTCTGCCCATCAGCAGTAATGACAAGGCAGCCAACTTGGCGCCACCAATCGCTGCTGCGCATCGCCTCCCTTTCTGCTTCATCCATGAGAGCAAAAAGTTCCACGTCCTCAATGTCGGCAACATCAGCTTTAACATCAACATCTTTGCGCAAGACATTTCTATCTACTCGCACAAAAATGCTTTCGTAAGAAACTTGTTCTTGGGGAAAAAATGCCCCAACATAGCGGCTAATCTCTTCATCTGGCATAATAATATTTTCGAATGCATCAGTAACCATCCGAATCTTTTGCTTTGTCAGAACAAAGATATTTCGCCTAGGGAATAATGCCTGAAGCATTTTTTCATTTTGCTTAACAGACGGAGCTGCTAAGTATCGATCCATAAAAATTTCCTTTTCTTTGAGTTCAGGAAATTCTGTAGGGTCGATCAGCATAATATCCGATTTGTGACTGTCAAAGAAATTAATGTAGCCACGGTGAGGAACCAAGACAAAAGCGAGGATAATATTACTTGGCATGTTTTACCACCTTTCTTTTTTTCGCGGATACAACTTTCTTATTTGATAGCTTCCCTTTTGCCTCATTGTTTCCAACGAGCAAAGAGCCAGGACTCTGACCTGAGTACAGTGCGCTTAAATCATTACGCATACCTTCAACGCACTCTTCAATCCGACCTATCCATTTATCTAAGATTGGCTGGGCTCCTTTTAAACCATTCAAATTCAGTTGCCTGTAGATGTTGGAAGTAGATGTAATTGCCTGCGGTTCAAGCACAACAACTTTGCAAATATTTTTGTATTGTCGTTGCCAGTACCTTGCAAACTGCTTGTGTGTTTTATCACCCGTCGACTTCGACATAACCAAAACATCCGGCTTAATCAGACGAACTAAGGCTTCTCCGCCTTTTCCTTTGCCGACATCGTAAAGAGTGACAATGTTCACGGGACGCAATTCTGAGATATGCTCCATGCGTTCGTCTTGTCCTTGTGCAGGACGTCCGGGTTCTTTGCGTTCTTTAATCAATCGGTCGCTGTCGACGCCCACGATAAGGACATCGCCAAGCTCACTGGCTTTTTGCAGATAACGAGTATGGCCAATATGTGGCAAATCCCAACTGCCGCCAGTAAGTACAATTCTTAAGCCTTGGCTTCGGTAGAATACCACTAATTCACAAAGGTCTTTCCAGTTAGGAATGAATCTGTCTTGGAACTTAGTGCCATGCTGTAAAATTCTGAGTGCATTTTTGTTTTTCATAGAACATATGTTTAGTTTAGTTTGTTTTCTTTGCCTTAAAACTACTGCTCCCCCACCCTTTTGTCAAAGTTGCGGTTCTCGGCTTTTGTGGTACTTTTAGGAAAACATTCTCGAACATTACTAAACCCAAAAACATGGTACAAATCGTCGCAGCAATCCAGGAGTACGACAACGGAATCGGCTTCAACAACAAGACTCTTGTCTGGATAAAAAAGGACATGTTCCGCTTCAAAAAGCTCACAACTTTTGAGCCAAACCATCCAGTAATAATGGGGCGGAAAACGTATGATTCATTTGAGCCTCCGTACCGCCCGCTTCCAAATCGGACAAATATTCCCATCACAAGGAATACTGGGCTGACTTTTCCTGAAGGTGTCATTGTTGTCGGTTCTCTCGAAGCCGCAATCGTCGCAGCCAAAAAAGTAAGCGAAAACATTTCGATTATCGGTGGCGGAGAAATCTATAAGCAAGCACTCGACATGAACATTGTCGATCGTTTGGAACTCACTATTATCCAAGGGCAATACAAATCAGACACGTATTTCCCTGCATCTTGGAGAGCCTTCGGAAAAGTAACCAACACCGTTGAACACTATGACGAAGAAAATAACGTAAAGTATCGTTTCGAAACTCGCGAAAGAGTGTAAAAAGTAAGCTGAAGTAATTTAAAAAATCGCCAAAAGAAATCCCGCAACATTCGTTTGTTGCGGGATTTTTTACTCAATAATTTTAAATTGACAATACTAACCTTTTACCAATCTTAGCTTTTGCTTGTACTGGTTTACGATTTTAGTTACATGGCCTTCGCCTTGCTCGACAAATGTATGAGTAAACAAAACAATTGCCATTCGAGCTTCGTTTGAGCCATCACTTTTTACATAGTGCGGCATTGGCCTCAAAGTGTTGCCAGAATGAATTTCAGCCTTAGCTCCCAAAAACGCATGCATGATACTAGGACCCGTAATGATCGGCTCATCTTGCCCTTCAAGCATTAGCCCAGGACGTGAATCTGCAAAAGGAAGCGAAAGCGTAGAGCGATCAATATGACCATCAGCTAGCACTTCATTTCCTGGCTTATACCACAAGATACGAAGCAAGTGCCTTAAGTTAGGATCGAGACGCATATAGTTATTGGCAATAAGAAACTGCGGATACATGAAATCAAGTTCAAGAATAATTCTTTCTGAAATCTTTGCCAATCTAGAATAGAGGACATGAGAGGCCTTCATCAGCGAATCATATTTGTCTATGTCTGCTCCTCTTTTCTTAAGTTGTTCCAAAAGGTTCGGTCTGTAGTGGAAGAAAAATTTACTATCAGTGTCTCCTTTTTCTCTTTTTTTCTCAATCAAGCCGCAGTCGGGTGAATCACTTTCAGGGTCTCCAACAAAGAGATCCCGAAAATCTTGCGGCTCTTTTACCAGCTTCGACATCTCATCGAAAAGATAATCTGCAAAACGGGAAAGGTCGGCAGTCTTGAAACGCGCAAAACGCTCAAGTACGAGGTCATTAACAATCTTTTTAGTATCCATGGTATATGTATTTAGTTATTTAGTTACAGTTTTTATTGAGCAGACTATACTAGAATTTTATCTATTGTCAAACACGGATCATGCAAAACAAAAACCGCCCTTTCGGACGGCTTCTGTATTGAGAGTTAGTCGACGATCGTGATACCAGCGTTCTTTGCTGTACCTTCGACGATCTTCATTGCAGCTTCGACATCGTTAGCATTGAGGTCGCGGAGCTTCTTTTCTGCGATTTCGCGGAGCTGAGCTCGTGTGATCTTGCCAACCTTAGAGACGTTTGGCTTGCCTGAACCCTTTGCGATTCCCGCAGCCTTGAAGATGAGCGCTGAAGTGATCGGAGTTTTGACGACGAAGTCGTACGTTCGATCCTCGTAAACGTGGATCTTAACGCCGACAGTCTCGCCTACCCATTCCTGGCTCGCAGCATTGAACTTCTGAACGAAGTCGCCAATGTTGACGCCGGCCTGACCGAGAGCAGGTCCAAGTGGTGGCGCTGGCGTTGCCTTACCGGCTGGCGCCAAAACCTTTACTTTTTTGATGATTTTCTTTGCCATAGTTGTTTAAAAATTGCTACGTTTTTAAGGAAAACGTAAACCTTGAAGCATTCGGATATTACCTGAAATTGCGCTTCCCGTCAATTAGAGCTTCTTAACCTGCAAGAAGTCGAGCTCGACTGGAGTTTCGCGGCCGAACATCGAAACGAGGACGCGAACCTTGCCGCGATCCGTGTCGACAGCTGAGATTTTGCCTTCGAGTTCCTTGAACGGACCGTCTGCGATCATGACTGTTTCGCCAACAATGAGGTCGATATTGTGAGTGACAGTCTTGTCATCCATGCGAGAGAAGAGGTTGTCTATTTCAGGCTGAGAAAGCGGAACTGGATTGACGCCAGCGCCAACGAAACCTGTAACGCGAGGAGTGTTTCGGACGACGAACCAAGAATCGTCAGTCACGATCATGTCGACGAGCACGTAACCAGGGTAGATCTTTTCTTCCTGCTCGATGCGCTTGCCGCCCTTGATCTTGATTTTCTTTTCAACTGGAACAATGACATTGAAGATGCGGTCCTCCATACCGAGCGAGTCGATGCGTTGTCTGAGATTTCTCATGACCGCATTTTCGTAACCAGAGTATGTGTGGATCGCGTACCAATGTCGCTGCCCTGTTGTTTCTTGTTTCGCCATAGATTAAATGTTGATTAAATAATTATTAAAAATATATTTTTGAAAAATATTTCAGGTTGAGATGTTAGATAGCGAGAAGTTTCGCAAGTCCTGCAGCGAAGAGCGAGTCGAATGCCCAGAGGAAATATGCAACGCCGACTGAAATGAGAATAACAGCGAGCGTCGAAACGACGACCTCTTTACGTGTTGGCCATTTTACCTGCTTCATCTCTTCTTTTGTTCCCTTGATGTATTCGAGTACTTTCATAATATGTATCCGCAAAAGCGGTAAATTCTCTTACTAAAAAGCCGCCCCGGGGGACGGTATTTCCATGATACCTCGGATAGGATGCGGCGTCAAACTAAACAAAAAACGACATGTTGCAAGCAAAACAAAAGGCAGCCATGATGGTCTGCCCTTTCCATTACTGCTAATACTTTATTGAATAGATGACTTATACGAAGCCACCGCCTCTTCGCCGTCAATCTTATAGATTGTGCAGCTATCAGCACAGAGCTTTTTGACAAATCTCGCAGAAACATCTGCCTTAATGTCTTGGCGAACGTATGTCACGCCATTAAGACTAGCTTTTTCTACATTGTTGTTATCGTCAGCTCGAGGAGTAAGAAATACGCTGCCGTCATCTGACACATACACAGAGCAATCTACAGGGCAAAATGTATCGTCAGAAGCCTTAGCGCTTGACGCTGAAAACCTAAAACCAATTACGAGTAATAGAGCACCGCCTGCCACGAGGGTAAAAGATAAAGCTTTTTTCATATACCCAGAGTATGCTCCTCTCAATAACAATGTAAATCTTGACAATATATATTAAATGGGTATAGTTTTAGTAATCTATTCTTACAAAAAATACACACTATGTCATATAAAAACGCACCCGATACTCTCGCTGAGAATTCAAGGGAGGAATTCATTTCTTTGCTCAGAAAAAAAATAGAGCGAAACAGGGAGACGATAGAGCAAAACAAAGAGACAATTAAGCGGAACACAAAGGTGATTGTAAAAAACTACCGGCAAATGATCCGAATCGACCTCATGATTATGTTTGCAGAAGCGAACCTTGTGGCCTATCTCCCGTACACTATTTTCGGAAAATATTTTCCTCCAAACCTTCAGCAAATTATTTCGCCTGACAACCGAGGACTCTATTATCCGTTCTTATTCCTGTTCATTTGCTCACTACTTATTGCTTTTGTACTCTGGCATATGCACTTCAAAAAGCGATACCGAGTAAAGCAAAGAGAAATTGAGAAAATGAAGGTATAGAAAAATCTTAGAAAAAAAGAAGGCCTGAATAAATCAGGCCTTTTTTCTTACTTATAGATTGCTCTACTAGCGAATCTCGTACGTAATCGTTACGTTAACCGTGATCTTATTCTCCCCTGCTGGGACAGCTGGATTTGCAGCTGGAGCGCCGGCTGACTGGAGTTCAGCTTTTGCATCGTAAGCCATCATCGGATAGTAACCGCCAGTAGATTCTTGGAAGCTAGTGACGCGGACGATGTCGACGCCGAGGTCTCGAGCAAGCTTTTCAGCTTTTTCGCGAGCTTCTTTGATCGCTATTTCGCGAGAGTCTTCTTTGAGCTTGTCTTCATCGTCGATTGAGAAGTTCGGGCCTGAAAGTTCAGTGACTCCTGCAGCGCCGAGGCCTGTGAGGATATCGCCTACAGTATCAATGTCGCGAATCTTGATGTCGACAGTCTGGCTTGCATCGTAGCCGACAATCTTTGGCGTGCGAGTTGGGCAGTAGCCGTTTGGACATGAGCCGTAATCGTACTGTGGCTGAAGATTGTAATTGCTAGTCTTGATATCTTTTTCAGCAATGCCTTTCTCTTTAAGGAAATCGATTGCCTTGTTGACGATAGCGCTTTCTTTTTCCTGAGCTGCCTTAACAGTTGAGCCTTGGCCGCGAGCAGTGAAAGAAATAGTAGCGATGTCTGCTGTTGCATAGACTTCGCCATCGCCCGCAACCGTAATAGTGCTTGGCGTATCCTTTGTGCCGATGTATTCGCCGGCGCGGATTTCATTGATAAGCTTAACGACAAAATACAACGAGACGATAGCTAGGAAAGCGATTATTCCCCCTACCAGCCTCTTCTTCTGAATTTCATTTATCATGCTAGTGATGACGATTTACCTATTAATTTATTGCAAGAAGCTCAACCTCGAAAATGAGCGTTGAATTTGGCGGGATTGTGCCGAGGTTTGCATCGCCATAGCCGAGTTCAGGAGCAATAGTGAGCGTGCGCTTTTCGCCAACTTTCATGCCGAGAACGCCAAGTTCCCAACCCTGAATGACGCGGCCTTCGCCGAGCGTAAACATAAATGGTTCGCCTCGAGGAATGCTTGAATCAAAAACAGTGCCATTTGTGAGCGTACCAGTGTAGTTCACGGTAACTTTATCGCCAAGCTTTGACTCAGCGCCAGAACCCTCGACAGTTGTTACTGTCTTGAGCTTTCCTTCTGCCAAAATATTTTCGTAAACTCCCTGTTGATTATCATTCATACCTGTACTTTTATTGTTAGATTTCATGAGCAGCCAGCCAACGACAATGACTGCTGCAATAATAATGACTGAAACGATTGTTTTTTTCATACCCTAAGAGTATACATTATTTTCTGAATCCTTTTTATATGAACGTCGAAAGACAATGCCTGCGATAAAAATCAAGGTTGCGGCAATGGCGATTGGCGTCCACGGCGCAAAAAGCGCAGCAACTCCTCCGGCAATGAGCGGCGGCAGAGCTTGTGCTATAGAAATGACAGACGTATTGATGCCGAGCACTTCCCCGCGTTCCTCTTCTTTGGCTGTGCGAGTGAGAAGCGATGAGTAGTTGGCGGACTGTAAGCTATGAGGAATAGCGAACGGCAAAATGAGAGCATAGAGCGCGATTGGCGCATTGGCAAAAAAGGTCAGTGCGAGACCGATAGCTGCAAAGAAGTATGCGAACCGAAGCGTCTTCCAGTCTGGGAATTTTTTAGAAACTGCCGGAACGATGACGAGCTGCGTAAAGATAATGCAGATGCCGACAAAGCCAAACAAATTGCCGACATCGTTTGCCGTAAAGTTGAATTTGCGCGAAACGTATACATTGAAAAAAGATGTAAAGAAAGTGAAGCCAGCATTGAAAATGAACGCTACAAGAAAAAGGTTACGGAGCTTTTCGTACTTTCTCGCCTTGGCAATATTTTTGAGCGCGCCAAAGAAATCGATTTTGCGCGCGGGCTGGAGCGAATGATTTGTTTCTTTGAAGAAATAGTAAATTGAAATGACATTGATGAGCGAGAGAATTGCGGCAAAGAAAAACGGCGTCGACGACGAGAACCACGAAACAAGCTCAGGATTGGAAAGTTTGCCGCCAATGTAAGGGCCAAGCAGAAAGCCAATTC
>DAORIR010000010.1:0-12033 GCA_035438605.1 Minisyncoccota bacterium | reverse complement strand
CAACTTTCTCCGAGGAAGCGTGGGTATGAAATGACAAAGTATGTGCGCGCGATTTTTCCGCCGAGGTTGAGCGACTTCGGCTCAACCTTGAGAGCAGGTGGCGCAATCATGTCTTGGAATTCAAGCGTTGCTGCCTGAAAAATTTCCTGCGGCAAAGTCGGCAGCGCTGTCGCGCTTTCTGTTTTCTTTTTATTTAAAAGTAAATCAAAGATTCCCATACAGTTTTATTGCGCCGACGACAACCCTTCTCCAGGATTGAATATATTATAGAAGAGTTCGACGACTTGTTCGCTGGCAAGCGGCACTGTCCTGACGCCCACGCGAGAAAGTCCTTGTGAAATAACGGCGACACGCTGGTCGAGCTGACTGCGCGCTTCTTCAAACTGTGTTGTGTCGATTGTGCCTAGTGTCTTGCTCTTGGCAATTCCCGAGAGCAATTTGCCGATTCCCTTCCCTGCCGAAAGCGAGATTGGCTCAAATGGCACAACAATGAAAAAGCTTTTTTCCATGATGTTTGTCTGCTCAGAAAATGTCCTGATGAATTCGATATACTCTTTTGTCTGGATTTTGAGCAGCGGCTCGAGCTGGTCGGCCATTCTCTCTTCGAGCGTTGCAAGGTATGGTCTCATGTCTCGGCGGCGAGACTGGATAACGATTTGCGTTGAGAATTCGAGTGTATTGAGGAAGTTTTGAAATTGCATCAGGATGGCCATTTGCTCATCTTCTGATTTGAGCGAAAGGTTTACAGACGTAGCAAGGAGAATAGCTCGCAGGCCGCCATCTTTAAGGACAACGATACCGTCGCGAACTTCACTGATCTTGATAAAGTTTTGGGTCGGTTTGCCGACAGGTGCCATACTCAACAATAATACCTTAGATTATGCTTTTAGCTACTGCTTATTTGTTGCATCGAGCACATCGAGGCTCCACGACATGTCTTTGAGATGCTTTTCCGAAAGATTTGTTGCTTCTGTTTTTGTTTTTTTCTCGGCTATTGGGCTGGTTTCGCCTTTCTTTGGAGTTGTCTTGTGCCAGACGTAGAGTTTTGCTGCAAGTGTGTACTTAAACCAAGCCTGAAGCACTGTGATGAAAGGACGATTATTTACTTTGTAGAAAGCGAGCAAGAGAGAAACAATAGCAAGGCCAACGCCTATTGGCACTCCGATGAGAAGTGGAAGCAATTTGAAGCTCAGGTACGCCATAAACGTGCCACCAAGTATGTAGATGAATTGCTTGAAGGTAAATGGCCCGAATATTTTATCCTCTATGTCGATAAATTGGGGTGTCCTAAATTGCATACGTACATTGTACAACAAAAAAGCACTCTTGCTTATGGAAGAGTGCTTTTTTATTACTGAATCGGTTCTCGATATGGGTCATTTCCTTTTCTCTCTGGAGCTTTTGGCGGGACTGGCGCTGCGTCTTGGTATTTTGTCTTTACTTCCGGAGTAATGACTGCGTCAGAAAGTTTTGTTCGTATCAAGTGAGAGAATTGGTGGTTTTCGTTTTTTGGCGGATGCTCGATTGTGCTGAGAATGTTGTTTCGGTCGATGTCGCCGGTAACTTCTGTCTCTGGCCTCTCTTCTTTTACTTCAACTCCTGAATGTTCGAGAATATCTTTTTCCATTGGCGCTACTGTAGTTCCGACTGGCATTTCGTGCTGCATGTCCGGAACTTCTTCGGCCTCGAGATCGATGCCAGTGTTGTGAAAGATAGCTTCTTGATTATTTTCGTTTTCGATAAATTCGATCAGCGATTGGCGAATTGTCTTGAGGATTCTTTCGTTGACATCTGCCACGATCGCTTCGATTTTTTCTTTCGGCGCATTGAGCTCTTGGGCAAGGTTCGCGGCATATTCGTTTGGGTGAACAAGGCCGACGAGGACGAGAACTGTTTCTGTCTGCAGTGTTCCCATTTGGTCCACATGCAAGCCATGTTTTTTGCCGATCGAAAGTATTTCCGGCGCCCAGTTAATGTTCGCCAAAGCTGTCTTGATGTAAGGCGGCAACTGCGCAAGTCTGTCTTCAATTAGTTTTTGTGATGAATCCATATTTTTTATTTCTCGCTATTTGCTGCTACGAATTGTCTAGGAAAATGTTGGTGAGCTAAAACCGTTGTTGTTTGGTCCGGGTGCTGGCGCTGGTGTAGGTGCTGGCTTCGGTGCAGGTTTTGGTGTTGGTGCTAGTGTTGGGCCTGCAGCTGCGTTTGGTCTTGGTGCCGCCTTTGGTGCGTTTTGCCTAATTGGATAACCTGTTTGGCTTTTAGGTTGGCTTTTGCGGTAATCATCGACGCCACTGAGTGTTTGGAGAGGAGTGAGTGGTGCTGCGGGTTTTGCTCCACCTACTATTATTGGAGCGACGATAGATCCGAGTGCTGACGTGCTACTTGTTGTCCCGACTGCACTAGTTCCGCCAGTTGATGGAGGGGTCGAGGCAGGAGCTGGAGTTTTTGGGGCTGCGTCATCGTCATCATCTTTTTTTCCATCTTTCTTCATAAATTTTGAAAGATCTTCTGCTAATTTCTCAGCATCGCTCTTGCTTGATTTCTGCCCGCTTCTAATTTTACTGATCGCTTCTGCTCTCGCGTCTTCGCTAAATGTGAGAGCTCTGCCAAGTGCTCCCATTCCTGCGCCGACGCCAGCTCCTATTCCTGCTCCGACTGCAGTACCAAACCCTGGCAAAATTGAGCCTACTGTTCCTCCAATTGCAGCACCCTTGAGAGCACCAGGTGTCACCCCCTTAAGGCCTTCGAGTTCCACAAAGTTTGAAGCTTCAAGGTCTTTCGCATACTGTGCTTTTCTCCTGTTGTTTTCAAGTTCAACCCGTTGTTTCTGTTGAGAAACAGCAAGTTTTGCTGCTTTAACTTTCTTATCTAGCTTCTCCTTACCAGCAGCATCATCTTTGTTTGCTGGATCAAGACCGAAGAGAGTCTTTTCTCTCTCAGCTTCTCTCTGTGCTGCTTCAAGTCTTGATTGTTCTACTTTGAGTTCGTGTCCGCCGCCAATTTCGAGCGACTTTGCGAAATCGGTTTCTTTCGCCATCTGCTTCTTCTTCATTTCAGCAAAGCCGCCCTTGAGCGAATCTTTCTGCAATGATTTCATGCCAAGCGTGTTGTTGAGATCGTATCCAGTTCCTTTTGAAATGCGTGCACCGAGTCCAGTATTTCGCGCGTCGAAAGTTGCCTTCTGCGCTTTGTCGCCAGTGTAGAGCATGCTTCTTCCCAGTGATCGTTCTACCCTTCCGGCAAATCCTTCTCTCTTGCTGTTCGCTCGCTTGTCGCCACCTGCAAGGAGCATGTTTCCTACTCCGCCGCCAATAACTTTTCTGCCGACGAGCGCTGCGCCTCCTGTTGCAACACCAAGCGCTGCGCCTCCGACAAAGCTGCCGACTTTGCTCATTGCTGTCCCAAATTCACCAGACCATTTTGAGGCAACATCTTTTGTTTTGAGAAGCAATATTGTGAGGACGATGAGCGGGATGAGAACAGTCATGAGTTGGCCGGTTGTCGTTTGGCTCGTGAGTGCGCCAAGAAGCCCTGGAGCTTTGAGGAAAGTGAGTATGAGAAAAATCATCAAGAGCGCAATCACGGGCATAAACGAAAGCGAAGCAAGATTGCTGAACCATGGCCCAAAGCTTGTGTATTGGCCTGTTCCAGCAATACCCTTCTTCCATTTATCAGGTAGCGTGAGAGACAAGAATGCGAGCGGAGCAAAGATCATCGAAAGCCAAATACCGGCAGTTCGAGCAATGAAGAGCCAAGCAAGCGAGAAGAATACAAATGCTGCGACGAGGTTGACGATCGCGCCAACAACAGAGAAGAGAGTGAAGAATGTTGCGTACTGGTTTGGGCTGTCGAGTCCGGTGTGCGTAATGCCTCCTGCTGTTGAGATTGTTGTCTGCGGCGACAAGCCCGAAAAGATTTTAATCGGATTGAACGTAGCAGCAAAGCCGTATGAAATACTTTTGTGTCCGGCAGTACCGATTATTTCTGCGTTTCCTGCCTGCGTGTTGGTTATGGAAATGTTGTTATAGAAAAACCGCGAGGTTATGTTTCCTAAGTCGACAATGACTTTGGTCACAAATAAGCTGAAGTTGATGATGAGCGCAACGACTATGACCATGGCAATCAGCCGTTTTTCGTCTTTGCCGAATATGGTTGATATCGCTACGTACACCAAGATAAATATAAAGAGAATGTTCGCAAGGTCGCGCATAATTCTCCAGCCATCAGTGACAAAGCTGTGTCCGCTCACAGGGTACGATGAACTATCGATAGAAAAGCCAATTCCCCAGTCCATGATTTCGCCCGCCAAAACCATGAGCGTTGATGTCGGCTTAAAGATAATAGAGTAGACAATTTGAGCAACACAGCCGAGGATCGATGATTTTTCTCCGAAGACGCCGCAGCTTGGTAATCCAGTTTCTGGGTCGATAGTGCTTTCAGCAGCGCCTTCATTTTGGATTTGTGTTGTTGTTAGCAATCCTGATCCTGCAGCTTTTGTCGTAAAAGTGACAAGCGGTGTTGATGCAGTATCGACAGATGCACCTTCTTCTTCGAGGCGAATGCGCGCTGCGTATTCAGTTCCTGGAGTGAGTCCATTGATCTGGACGTTGAACGTGATATCTGTTCCGAGCATTCTCATTTTGCCCGAAGTGTCATTGCGAAGAATGTATGGCACGAGAGATACTGGCGGAACTGTTGTTCCGTCCGGCTTTTTGTAGCAATCAGGGTCGTAAAAAGCGTATGTTGTCAGCGGGTTTGATGCTATTGGTGTGATACAAGTAATAAATGCATTGTTGTTTACTCCGTAGTCGATCCAGATACCTGTGCCATTGATTGGCTTGATCTCATTTCCGAAGATTGAATTCCAGTAGCCGAGGTTTGCTTCTGTGCCAACACGGCCTTCTGGGTTCGATGAATTTGCATTTGTGCCGTTTGTATATTCGAATGTCGCAATCTTCGATGGGTTGTCAGGGTCTGGTGCTGGAATATCTGCGGGTGTGTTGGTTATCGGATGTATGTTGACTGTTAAGACAACTTGGCTTTCAGAAACTTGAGTTTCTGTGTAGCTAATGCTGAGTGTTTGAGCCGTTGTTGTAAAGCTGCCACTTGCATTGGTTGGGCTGAAGTGTTCGTTCATCGAGGCCGCCATAGCTTGCTGCGTCGGAAAAAGCGCCGCCGTAATAAAAGCAGCTAGAAAAAAAACTTTTAGCATGTTCTTGCCCCGAAGTTTCATTATTTGGATTTAATTATACCGCAAATATAGGAATACAATCGCTTATTTTGTTAGTAAAGCGTAGTCAGTTAAACCTCTGCGTGTATTACACGTTAGTATGCGCCGATGTGAGATTCGAATCGGTCGCCGGTTGAGCTAGTGAGTACGTCTCCGTCTCCGCAGCCTGCATATGAAGTCCCTCCGCCCAAAAGAATCGGTCGGCACTGGTTAACATAGTGTCCAATGTAGATTGCAGGAGATGGTGTGGGATTACCTGTGCTGTCGGTGCGTGCTGTGATGGTGACATCTGGCAAGAACGATTGTGCTGGTGTATATCCAGCAAGAGGATCAGCTCCACCTGGCCACCCAAGATGATCGAAGTCGCCACCTACGCCCGCTGTAGCCTTTTGTTCAAGGTAAGCTTTTCGAGTGAGAAGCGGAGAAGTTGTTGCAATGCCTGCTGTTTCGTCGAGACACATTCTAATGAGACCGCTGTCAGGATTTGCGATGTATTGGATTTCATCATTTGCCAAAGAGACGTCCGCAATGACATTGTTGATGATTTCAGCGTTTTTGATCTGAGAAACGAGACGAGAGAATATTTTAAGCTGGTTATCCATGAATTGCTTGAAAGCATCAGTCTGCTCAGCTGGTGTGCCAACTCCATAGCGTGTCTCCCCTGCGAGTATGTTGTTGTAGATATTTCGCAGTCTCAAGAACATTGCCTCGGCTTCAGTTGCGGCAATAAGATTTTGGTCAATAACCTTTTGGTAGTGGGATTTACGGGCATATTCTTGGTTTATGATGAGAGCCGAAGGCGGCATTTCAAGGTTGTTTATTCCATATCTGTCATCGATATATTCCTTGTAGCCAGGCCCGCCGACAGCTTCGCGAAGTGTCTGCCAGATTGCATTGTAGGCATTTGATGGGTTTCGGAGGTTTACTGTGTCGCTATAGTCTGCTGCAAAACCAGTAAAGTATTTGAGCTCGAGGTAACTATCGTGAGCGCGGTCTTCTTCGTCGGTTTCGTTGGCAATTTCGCTGAAGCGAGTTTGAAGGCTTGATACTGCCGCAATTGCGCCTTGGTACCAATCGGGCCGAGGTCCAGGAATACAGTAGTCGGCGTAATTGATCCAGCGAATTGCTTCGCGAAGCTTGATATTTTGCGCCTTGAGAGCATCTGAGTATGACTTTTGGAGAATAGCAAGACCCTGATTGCAGTTTGTTTCAGTCAAAACGTTTGGATTTGCGATGTCGCCGTGCGCATTGTATGTAATTCGGCAGTCTGGGTCGTCAACGATGCCGCCTGGGGCGATTGCGTCTTTGATGCTGAAGTTTTGGTTTTGGTTATACCACTGGCCACTGTCTGCGCCAGATGAAATGTCGCTGCTCGTTATTGTTGAGTCAGCCGTATTGTTGCCGTAGCCGCCAAATTGGCTGACATTGCCGCCGTCCATGCTGCTCTCCATGTCTGTAAGGCCACTGATTCCCTTGTGGAATGCCTGTTTGAGGAGTGCATCAAAGACTGCCGAGATGCTTTCATTGAGCTCGTCTGCAAGCTCAAGCTGTCTCTGTGATGAACCAAGAGAAATGTTGAGGCTTTGTGCGAGGGCAATACCTGGTGTTTTTGTTTCGTATCGTAGACAAGTGTGGTCATTCAGCCATTCACGTGCGGCTTGAGTATCGGCATCATTTGGATCGTTTTTAGACTGAGCAATAGCCTGTGCTCGAGTAAACGTAGGATCGCTTCTCTCTGATGTGTACCAAGAAGGATCAACGCACTTTTTGAGAGCCAAGAAGCCGCCTGATTGCTCCAGTTCTTGTCGGATTTGTGTAACAGGGTTCTTTTCTTGCCCTGCACTGTTGACGACAGGGCCGATGTGGTTGACGCTCTGGATGTATGAATCAAAAGGGTTAGCATTTGTGATCTGTGTTACAGCAAGATAGCCGTCCCAGCCACCGCCATAGAGGAAATCAGCTGTAAAAGCTTCAAACCGCTCTTTATAAGGTGTATTTGGGTTGTTGTCGTAATTGAGAAGGTTGCCTGAAGTGACAGAGGCATTATAGTCTAGCTGTTTCTGGATGGAGTTGATGATATTTTGGGCAATTTCTCTGCCGAATGGGAAATTTTGCGGATCAAAGCCGATACTTGCCGTAAAAGATGAAACTTGTTCATCGGCAATGCTTTTGAAAAATGAACCAGGATCTTGGACGAATGTTGGAGAACCGTCAAAACCTGAGTTAATCCAGTTGAGAGTGGATTCTGTCAGTTTTGCGAGTACGATTTTGGCTGCAGTGTAGGCAATGGCGTCGAGACAGCTCTCTTTTGAGTTTGCTGAGTTGTCGGCAACTGGAATATCCCCTGTTGCTTGTCCGACGAGGCTGCTAGTGAGTGAAGAAAGCAAGCTTGTCGCCTTGTCGAGAATGCCGCTGCAGCCGAGAGCCGTCATGGCGAGTTCGCCGCCAAACTCTGTAAAGAAATCAGCTTTAGCAACTTTAATTGGTTGAATGGAAGAAACAGCTGGGCTCAATGAAAATGTAGCGATCAAGATTGCAATGAGTATTTTTTGTACGAACTTTCGCATATGTTATTTGATTATAGCACTTGCTTTGAAGTAGGCGATGAATTTGCTGAGGGTTGCTTCCATTTTTGGCTCATTGCTCTGGAATTGTGCGATGGCAATGAGGCCGATGATCGAATTATCGTTGAGTTCATTGATATTTTTGAAAATTGAAGCCATGTTATTGCTTTCGTTGAGGAGTTCGAGGTGCATAATGGCTGCGCTTGGCGGAACTTGCTGGATTGCATTGAGGCTTTTTGTAAAAGTCGTATACATAGTCGCAATTTTATTGAGATCAGCGGCTGTGGTTGTGTCTTCAGCGAAATATTTAGCAATAATTTCAAGCTCTGTACCCATCCCCTGTTTCTTTGCTGCAGTAATTGCTTTGGTAAGGGCTGCATAGTAAGTCTTCTTCGCAGCAAGCGTGTCAGTTCCTGTTTTGACATCTTTGTTTGAGTATTTGTCGACGAGAGTTGTTTGGCTGCCGATTTCTTGGCCGAACTTGTCAGCAAGGTTTGCAATGTTGAAGGCATTGAGATTGCCAGATTCCTTTAGAGATAGGATTGTTGTCAAAAATTCTCTGGCGATTTTCTCAGTATCATTGATATTTTGCTCTTCCGCTACGCCTTCGTTCTTGGCAGCGATCTCTTTGCGCTTATTTTCGACATAGACAGCATCGGGAGTTCCAAAAGTTGCCGAAAGCGTAGAGTCAGTGCCCCAGAGGAGCTCTTCCCAGTCTTTGACGCCGTCGCTATCTGTGTCTCGCTCGAGCAATTCTTGAACAGGCACAGTTGCCATTGTGATTTCAGGGTTTTTGAGCGTTTTGTAGGTTTTCGAGTACAAAAAGATCATATATATAATGAATATGACAATGAGCGATGCTCCTGCAATTTTGACGAATTTCTTGCTCGGCAGGTATTTAGGGTTGATGTTGATTAGTGCCATAGGTGCTGCTACTTAGAGACGCCGTAGATTGTTGTTTGCATAGTTGGGAATGGGAATTCGCCAATTACGCAGTTTTGGAAGGTTGGTACAGCAAGATGTCTGCCCAGAATGTATCCTCCTGGCTTTGGGATTTTGTTTATGTTGGTTGTGTATATGGGAATTGATGAGTAGATGCCGGCAGCAACTCCAGCTACGCGCACTCCGCCAGAAAGATTGGAGCTGAGGCCGAAGATGGTCGACGCAGCAAGTCCGCTGATTGTTTGGCTTGTGACAACCGGCCCTGTGCCAGGTGGCAAGCATGTAATACCGGGGACGGTGCTCGTAATAACCTTGCCGCCAAAAGGCATAGTGAGTGGCGCTGCAAAAGTGTCTTTTGCAACAACCATAGAACAAATGCCGAGTAGTGCAATAGAAAGAAAAACGTATTTCATGTTTTCTATTATATCCTACTTTGAAAATTCCTGTACAATTTTTTTCCAGTCTTTGACTGTTATGTCTTCTGCGCGAGTGTCGGCAGGCATTTTGAGTTTTTCGAAAACCTCCTTGATTTTGTCTTTTTTGTAGACTGCCGTGAGGTTGCTGGCCAATTTTTTACGCTTGTGGGCAAATCCAGCTCGAACAGCCTTGAAAAATACCTTTTCGTCTATATTTTCGAAGAGTTTTTTTGAAATGTCATTAATGACGAGAATTGCGGAATCGACTTTTGGCGGCGGATTGAATGAGCCCGCGAGAACTTTGGCTGCAACCTTGGGCGTACCATAGGCTTTGACTGCAATTGAGAGAATACTTTCTTTGCCGTCTCGAGCGAGAATTCGCTCGGCAACTTCTTTTTGGATGAGCAAAACCATGAGATCTGGCTGTGCCGCTGTTTCGAGAAACATTCTGATGATTGCATTCGTAATGTAGTACGGAATGTTGGCAATAACCTTGTAGTGCAATTCCCTCTTTGAAGATTTGAGTGCGACAACAGGATCAAAATCGAGAACGTCGCCGACGATGAGGTCGAGGCGGAAACCTTCGATTGCGCGAGAGTATCTTTCTTTGAGTTCAGCAGCAAGCTCTTCGTCTTTTTCGATCGCAACAACTTTGCCGGCAAAAATGAGCAGCGGCTCTGTAAGGACGCCTTTGCCAGGGCCGACTTCAACGACGATATCGTTAGATGTTATTTCTCCCGCGGCAATTATTTTATCGATCGCTGCTTGCGATGTGAGGAAATGCTGTCCAAGAGATTTTTTGGCAACATACCTCTCGAGTGATTTCTCAGAAACATCTTTTATTCGTGCATCTTTTCTCAAGACACCAGCTCTGGTGTCTTTTCTCCCCGAGTGTGGGCGTTTTGCAAATCGTGGCATGTGATTATTTAATCATACTTCTCGATTTTTGCTTAGTTTTTTAGAAAACAGCTGTCGTGAGATGCAGTAAAAATTACAAATCGAAATAAATAGTTTTCTCGCGATACGCAGGCTCGCTGCCTCCGCCGCCATTTGTCTTCTCCAAAAGTTCTTCAGGAATATCGTACATGTATTCTGACGGGCTGCGGACTTCTTTGCTTCCATATATAGTGCGGAACATTGAGTGTGACATGTAGAGTTTTTTCTTGGCGCGAGTAACAGCAACATACATCAGTCGGCGCTCTTCTTCCGCTTCTTCATTTCGCAAACGCTGTCCATCTCGGCGCAGCGGAAAGAGTCCGTCTTCAAGTCCTGAAATAAAAACAGTATCGAATTCCAAGCCTTTTGCAGCGTGAATTGTCATTAGGCGAACGCCTTCAGCCTTGTCGCGATCGCTTTCATCGGCATCGCTTGCGAGTGCTGCTTCTGCCAAGAATTGCTCTATACCTTCTTCTGTTGAAAGATGGTCGTACTTAACAGCAAGCGTTACCAATTCTTCAAGGTTCATCAGTCGTTCGACATCGTCAGCGCTTCCCTCTTTGAGCATTTTCTCAATGCCAGATTTTGTGAGCGCAAATTTGATGATTTCAGAGGGAATATTATTTTCGGCAAATGCGCGAATGCTGCTCAAGATGCCGAAGTACTCGTTTATTTTTGCCATTGTTTTTGGCGGAATATCCAAAGCTGCTCCGCTGCCAAAAAGATTGCCATTGCTGTCGCCGCCGAGGAAAAGTTTTGTCAGTGTCACTTTGCCGATGCCGCGAGCCGGAATGTTGATGCTGCGCTTAACGTCTTCCTGTGATTTTGGATTGAGTGCTGCGCGAAGGTAGGCAAGCAAGTCACGAACTTCTTTGCGCTCGAAGAATCTGACGCCGAGAACAGTGTATGGAACATTGCGTGCAAGCATTGCTTCTTCAAGAATGCGCGACTGGAAGTTGGTGCGGTAGAGTACGGCGATTTCTTTACCAGGAACACCAGAGACTATCGCGTCCATTGCTTTCTCGGCGATGAAGCTTCCTTCGTGGCGCTCATCGTATCCTTCGAACGTTGTAATCTTCTCCCCTTTCTCAAGCCGAGTAAAAAGATTCTTTTCTTTTCGGTTTTCATTTTTCTTGATGATTTGGTTTGCGGCTTCAAGAATAGTTTGCGTCGATCGATAGTTTTCTTCGAGCAAGACAACTGTAGCTTTCGGATAGTCGACTTCAAAGCGCAAGATGTTTTCGATCTGTGCGCCGCGCCATGTATAAATAGTCTGGTCAGCATCACCAACGATGCAGAGGTTGTGATGCTTTGCTGCAAGCAAGTTCGCGAAGCGATACTGCACTTCGTTCGTGTCTTGATACTCGTCGATGTGGATGTATTTGAATGTATTCTGGTAGTGCTCGAGAATATCTGGGCGTTTATCGAAAAGCACGAGTGGCAAAAGGAGCAAGTCGTCGAAGTCGACGCTGTTCTGCTTTTTCAAGTCGACTTGGTAAAATCCCCAAACTTGGGCAGCGAGCTTTTCCATTGGCGTGCGCGCAGAACTTGTGAACTCTTCGATCGTTCGGCATTCATTTTTAGCGCGAGACATTTTTTCTCTGATGCCGCGCGGATCGTGATCTTTCGGATCGTAGCCGAGATCTTTGAGAATATTTTTGATAATAGAAAGGCCGTCGTCAGGATCGATGATGCTCAAATGTTTTGAGAAGCCAAGAGCTTCAGCGTGCGAGCGAAGTATTGTTGCGCCAAGCGAGTGGAATGTCGCAAGCACTGGCATGTCGCCGTATGATAGCGGAGTGCTGCTTCTCTCTTCGAGCGCAACCCGAACGCGCTCTCGCATTTCTCTCGCAGCCTTGTTGGTAAATGTTACTGCAAGAATGTTTGACGGACTTGTGCCATGCTCGACGATATTGAGAATGCGGTGGACAATTGTTTTGGT
>DAORIR010000009.1:0-12127 GCA_035438605.1 Minisyncoccota bacterium | reverse complement strand
AATTAGTTGCTTGTCGAGAACAAGCGAGTTAAGAACTGTTGTTTCCTTATTATTAGCAACCATTTTGATTGATGCTGAACCATTAGCAAACTGACATGAAATATAATTTTCTGCATTTTTATATCCCCCAATAAGCGACACTGAATGCGATTCAGGAACATCTGAGCCCAGCGTCATCTGGTATTGGTAGTCATTGAAACCAAATGAACCGTCAAAATACGCAGTAGCAATATTACCCTCAGAGCTAAACATGAGTGTATTGTTTTCTATTAAAGAATCGCCGACTGATGCCACCCACTTGAATGGATTATCGAGTTTTTCAAAATATGGCAGAGGCGAAGAAAGTGTGGCATTGAGCAGCATTCGAACATCGTCAGTTGGCAGCAAAGCCACAGGCAGGCGGACGGATTCGTATGAGTGCTGATTAAATTGAACACCTGCTACTGACGGATAATTTGTGCGAGCTCCAAAATTATTTTTGGGCCACTGCTGATTAAAGACAAATGGAACTATTACCAAAGACGCTGCATCCGAAAGCGCATTGCTTGAATAAGACATCGCAGTTACTGAACTGCCGTATTTATCCATAAGAAGACTTTTTGCTTCACTCAGCGCAGCAAAATCTAGGCCGTCATTATATAGTTGCAGGCTCCATCGATTTGTCTTACTGAGGTGCGAAAGTTCCCACTCAGAAAGATAGTACGGGTCTAGATCTGTAGCAAGTGACGGATTCGCAAATAGTACTGCTTGGTAATTAAGGGCCTTTAAAATTGGATCGGCTGCAAAATAATTACTCTTAATACCTTCGTCAAAAGTTAAGAGGAATGATTTTTCAGGTAAAGTAATTTCCCCGCGTATAAACTGCTCATACTGATCTAGAGAAATTGTTTCGTAGCCAGCAATTTTCAAGTCGATTAATTCTTTTCTGATCTTTTTTGACGACACAGAATCTGCTGTCTTAGTACCAATTCCGTGGTATGCCAAAACTGCAACTGAACTTGCCAACTGCTTCTCAGTTGTTTCAGCATTTTTATCTTTAGAGTGAAGCGCATACTGTAACTCAACTTGAATTCGGCGGGCATACATTCCGAAAAATTTTCCCGATACATACGGATTATTTTTGAGAAAGAAAATACCACTCGCAACCAGTACGATTATGCAAACGAGGATAAAGCCAAATGTAATTCTAAATGTGTGGTGTCTCATGTTATCTTGTTCCCCATCCGCGATCTTTTATCTTGTAGATTGCATAAAACATCATATATGAAAATAATACAGTATTTAGCAGCTGCCAGATATATAGATGCGCCCAATATTTATTTTTAGGCGCAGTATATATATAGTAAAGAATAAACAATGTAGTTACCAAAAAAGTACCTAGAATATAGTAGTAAGGCAGAGTGGCATATACTATCGGAAATAAAATGACGCCGGAAAAAGCAATTATAGGAGTAATGAATGAAATAAAAATTAATGGCACAAAATAGAATATGCCAATGAGGGGATCTTTTTTAAATATGAATTTACTAGTAAAAAACGCATTAATTATCCACGATTTTTTCCAGCGAAGTTGCTGCGTGAGCAATTGCTTCATGTTGTTTGGAACAATAGTATATGCCTGAACATAGTCAGTGTAGACAGACTTATATCCTAGTTTTAGAATCCAGTTTGTTAGAGACCGATCATCGCCATATGTAACTCTTGTCCCCATAAACTGCTCGTTAAGCCATGCGTCCATAATTGGCAATACTACATCTTTCCGATATGCCGAAGAACAGCCGCTTGCGCAAAAAACAGTATAGAAAGTTGATTCAGCGGCCTTCATAATCCTGAAAGACATATAGTAGTACGCGGCCTGCATGCGCGTTATCATATTTTCATCTGCATTTTCAGGATCAGCATGGGCACAAACTGCGCCAATCTCAGGATTTTTGAACGGAGCGATAAGGTTATAAAATGTTTTGGGATCGATATAGCTATCACTATCAAGCTGAACGATAATTTCGCCTTTCGCAATTTTGAACCCCTCAGCCATTGCATGGCGCTTGCCTTGATTCACTTTCCAGTCAATAACAACGAGCTTAGGAAATTTTTCTTTCTTGAGACGATTAATAATATCAATTGTATTATCTGTACTGCCATCATTAATTATGATGACTTCTAATTTCTCTTCAGGATATTCTGCAGCAAAACATTTCGAAATTGTTTTCTCGATAGCGCCTTGTTCATTCTTGCAAGGAATGACAAAAGTAACTAAAGGTAAATATAGTGGTGTCGTGCGCTTCCCAAGTAGGCGCTTAAGCGACTTTGTATGGAACATGGCTCCTGCGAGGCGTGTCAGCTGAAAAACAGTAACAAATACTGTAAATGAGTAGAGATAAGGATGATTCACAAAATCTGGTGCAGTACGGGATTTAATCAGTGCTATGAGGAAAAGTATAAATAACGTAAGCAAGATTAAAAATGCCGTCTTTGGGGCACTTGGTCTTTCTCTTATTATTCTTTTATGTCGGATTTTACTTGATTTGACTGACATATACATATTCCATAAATGAATATAGATGGTCCAAAGACCATCTATATTCAGACCTTAACCTATCAATAGTACCACAATCTTTGACAAATAGATATAGCCGTGTCCTATACATTAGAAATAAAAAAAGCCGCCCCAATGTGGAGCGGCTTTGCAATTTGTAATTACTATTTTACTTTTTTGTTTTTGAACCGGTATTAATCTACGGCTACTTCTTCAGCAGGAACACTTTCCATGTTCGCAACAACATTGTTGGAAACATAATCATAACCTTCCTCGATGATGTTAATAACCTCAGACGGATCGATGTCTTCAGTCGTTACAAATGTCGGATTTTTTCTATCTCCAACATGCGGCCCGGATCTGAAATTATGATCGATAAATGCATCTTTTACACGCTTTATCATGTCTTCAGCCCAAGGCGCAAAATAGAGCTCAAGGCTTTTCTCTTTGCCTTCCGGCTGATCTTTGATCACAACCGCAAGGAATGCACATGGATTGCCATCTTCATCCTGAAGGTTCTTAAGCAAATTCTGCATTGAGAATTTCTTTCTGTCAGTAGCTGAAATGACAATACAAGCAATAGCAACATCTTTTTTGAAGGCATTGCCCTCAATCTGAGCATTTTTTACTTCAAGCGATTCATCTTTCATCCATTCTTCGATCTTTCCCTGAATTTCTTTGTAGACATTTCCTGAATTGCCTACCATTTTAGGGACAACTGTTGAGTCCAGAACCTGAATAGCATGAGATAAATGAACGATTGATTTTGGATTGCGATCCATCCCGAAGCCCATATGGTAATGTACCAATTCGACAGCTAGAGGATTTTCGCGAAGCATTGGGTGCTTCATCATCAGCAATTCCGGAACCGAAACACGAGCATCGTGCGCTTCAAGCATCAAGGGGCTCAAGAGAGGCTCTTGAAGGTAGATGATTTTTGCACCATCTGATTTTTGGGAATACTTTTCAATGATAGTATCGACATCAACCACACCATCTTCCAAATTATTGAAAGAAGTGGCGGTTTTGACAGTAACGCTACCTTTGATAATGCTCAGCAATTCTGCAACTATTAAAAGTTCAGATGCTTGTCTCGCGCTTTTTTGTCCAGCACTGACAACTAATACATTTTTTGATTCACTGTTGTTCATAAAACAATATATTTATTTGGTTTTTGTTTTTGCTTCTCATCCGCCATTGAATGAGGTTAGCGAAGAAAGCACAAATAGCCGCAGCCATATACACTCTTCGCTCGCCTCTTTCAGGAGTGAAAGCAATAAAAAAACTCTTTATGTAAAAAGAACAGGAACGATAATAATAACCCGATTAAGTTTTTTTGTCAACGAGACAAAAGCTCGGCATTGGCCGAGCTTTTGTCTGTATATTTGCAGTTTTGGGAGCTTAGTATCTCACAACCATCAGCACACCGATGACAATCGCTGCGATCGCAGTGATCTCTCTTGAGTACTTGAATGGATAGAAATGACTGATGCCAAAAACAAGGAAGAAAACTATTTGGGCAATGGTAAGTAGTGACATATTATTGAGCAGGCTCAGTTCCGCCGGAACCATTGTCTGCAGGATTAGGAATAGTGACGTTTATGTTTGTAGATTCTGCAGCTGGTGCTGGACTTCGCTGCCATCCGTATCTGTAGACCAAGAACCCGCCAACCAAGATCAAGATAATGATGATGATAATGCCAAAACCTGTTCCGCTGTCGCTATTGTCGCCGCCTCCTGGATTGTTTATTACTGTCGTCATAATATTGCATCTGTTACTAGTAATGGATAATTGTTATCCGTACTAAGTATAGCAACCAACAGAGCAAAGCAATAATTATTTATTATTCAACACTGCACGCTAGATTGAGTGCAGTGATATCTGCTGTAGACAAAATCAAACTATCGCTTTCATTCATTGCATACATAATAGCCTTCTCGTCGTCGACATGATCAATACCAAGCGCATGGCCGAGCTCGTGAGCGAGAACGCGCACAAGTTTTTCTCGATTGCTGAATTCGTAAATATCTATTTTGCGGTTCCAGCCATCGCTTTCGTAAATGCCTTCTTCAAAGCTTTCGCCGCGCTCTTTATTGATGTTGTTATATTCGTTTGCCGAAAGGTTGAGCACGCCGACGAGACGATTGAGTTCGACAACCATGAGGTTGATTGCATCGACTTTTTGGTTGATTCTGTCCTGTGCGGACTCAAGCTGATCGACTTCCCTGTCGAGCGCATTTTCTTCAGCCTTCAGCTTGCTATATTCTTCCTCGGGTGCACCGCCGCGCGCATTCCAGTAAGCCACATCTTCTTCATACTTTTTTTCTCGCGCATCATATGCGGCATTTCTGCTTGCAAAAGAAGTTCGCATTGTTTCGAGCTCAGCCACATCGCGATTATATTTCACCTTGAGGGCATCGTATGTCTGCCGATCATCTTTGACGCTCGAGTCGACATTCTTCAGCTTGTCCGTAGCTTGCTGGCGAAAGTCGTAAATGAGATTTACTTTGAGAATGCCTTCTTCAGGCGAATAGGCAAAAAGTTCCTTGCCCGACTGCTTTTCCCAAACAGCTTCAGCATCAGCAAGCGCGCTCAAAAAGTATTCTTCCGAAATGCCGAACTGATTGTCGAACGTTCCCAGCGTATATGAAATCGGCTTTGTGCACGGCGCAGCAACAGCCACAACTTTATCCCAAAATTGGTATAGAAAAATGCTGATGATTGCAACGGGAACGAGGACTGCGGCGAACTTTTTCATAATACAATTATACCTAACTATGTCAGTTTTTTCTTCGCAAATACGTATGACTTTTTGACGAGGGCTTCAAGCGTCTTGAGGTCGACATCGGCGAGCTTGTTTATGTAGAGGCAGCCCTTGCTTGTTTTGTGCTTGCCAAGTTTTGCAAAAAGCTTGCTGCTGTCTTCATTGCCCATCATGCAATAGAGGGTGAGGTTCTGCTTGCGCGGCGAAAAGCCGACGAGCGGCCAATCGCCTTTTTGCGAGCTTCTCTCAGATTCGTAGTGATACATGCCGAAGCCGACAATACTTGTTCCCCACATCACAGCTTTTTGGCCAGTCGCCTTTTCAAACATTTTGAGCAAGACAAGTCCGTCTGCTCGCTTGTCTGCAGGCTCAATCGTCTTGAGAAATGCTAGTGCACTTTCTTTTGTCGGTTTTGTTTTTAGTTCTGCCATATAAGCTCAATAAACTTTAATGACTAGATAAACTTGAAACCATCGAGTGCCTCATAGTAGAACTTTACAGTATCGGCAAATGGCACATTGTGTGTTTTTTCGTACTCTTCCTGCAGCGGCAAAGGCTGGAAGCAGAGCAAATACTTTTTTTCTTCATTCATGAAGCAAGTCGTGTCGCTGATTTCATATATTGGAAGCTTATTTGCATTTGACCTGAAAGATTCTGGCGGCGTTGCGAGCCCAGCGCTAATATCAGTAACTGTGTACATGAGCCCATTGCTGAGTTCGCGGCAGTAAATGTCGTTGCAAGGATTATCAGATCCGTAGGCAACCAATGTCAGACCTGGTGCTGTGTTTGGGAAAGAGAATCCCCATTCGCTATCTGTAATTGTTTCAGCTGTGACAGCAACACCATCAGCTGGCGCAACAGAGCGGCCAGTGAGCGATGGAAATGCAAAGTAAAGGATAATTGCGACGACAATGAGAATTGCTACAGTTATGAGGATTTTTTTCGTATTGGTATTTTTCATGCACCCATTATACCAAATCGCGGCCCGCTGACACAAAAAACCTTCATAATTACGCTTTATACTCCAAAATGTCGCCCGGCTGGCAGTCGAGCGCTTTGCATATTGCTTCAAGTGTCGAAAACCGGATCGCTTTTGCTTTGTCGTTTTTCAGGATCGACAAGTTCGCCATCGTAATGCCGACTTTTTCCGTAAGTTCTGTGACGCTCATTTTTCGCTTCGCGAGCATGACGTCTATGTTGATGATTATTGCCATATAGTTTTTGCGAATTACTTAGACGACCAAGTCGTTTTCATTTTTAATGTCGATCGCATTCTTGAGCAATTTTTGGAGAAGCGCCGCAAAAACAGCGATCACAATCGGAACGCTCGCAATCGCGCCCCAAATCAAAATGAGCCCCGGCGCATCATCGGCTTGCGCAATCTGAAACATAAATGGAAATGCTGCATACATACAGATACTGACTGCGACTGCCAAATGCTTAATTGTGCGCAATGACTTCACAGACAAATCAGAGAATGCTTTATTCTTGTCGATAAAACTGAGGAGCAGCAAGCCCTGCCAGAGCGCAAAGAAAAAAGGAACCGCTGCCGCATAGAGCGGCAAGACCCAATATTCAAGGCCGCTAACCATTGGAAATTCAACCGCCATCCCTCTGCCCATTTCAGGCAAAGCAAAAATGCAGAGCGCAAGAACTACTAATCCCATAAAAACGATAACTGCCCGCAAAAAATGTGTTGATGCTTTTTTCATATGCTTTTATCCTAGCATATGGTTTATCGTTTAGCAATAAATATGTATTGTTTTATAATTAGAAAATTACTTCTTTGGCGCACAGTTGACCATCCAGTTGATGCCGAACTTGTCGGCAAGCATGCCAAATTTGTCTCCCCAAGGAGCCTTCTCGTAAGGAACAGTTTGCGTTCCGCCATCTGAAAGCTTGTCCCAGTAACCCTGCAATTCTTCTTCGTTATCGCCGCTGAGCGAAATAGAAATCATTGAGCCAATGTCTTTGACCATGTGGCTTGGTGCGTCAGAAGCCATAAGCGTGATACCGTTTTCAGCAACGAGCATGCCGTGCATAATTTTGTCGACATCGGGCCCTTCTGTTGCCATGCCGCCTTCCTTGTATGTGCTCATCGTAAGCGTGCCACCGAAAACAGATTTGTAAAATTCGAGAGCTTCCTTAGCTTTATTGTCGAAATTGATGTATGGATTAAGTTTTGTTTGCATTGGATTATTATATATAAAAAAATGAACCGCACAAATGGCGGTTCAAATTCGTTTTTTCTTCGGCGACTACTCCTCAATGCGCATTTTGGGTTTTGCATGTTTCGGTAGAAGGCTTAGCAATCCCCAAATGATCATTATTATTCCAGCGAATATCTGATGGGAAGTGCTCTTGCTGATAAAGATGAGGACTAGCCCAATTATTGCCATAGCGAAGGCAAATAATAAGCGGCCGATACTTATTGGTTTTCTCATGGTTATTTATTTATTGAGGTTTTCGGTACTATAGCACAGCTCATTAGAAATGGCGATTGTCAACATTAAAATAAATTTGCTACTATAGCAACATGGCAATAAAAGCAGCTCCTAAAGAATCCACAAAGCAAATCTCCAACGGAACAGTCCACAAACTCCCTGTCGACCTCAAAAATGCAATCCTCTCTTCTGCGAAGACTCTTTCGGCATGGGAAGATATTTCGCCAATTGCCCGCAATGAATGGATCTGCTGGGTTGAATCAGTCAAAAAAGAAGAAACCAGAATTCACCACATCAAGCGAGCAAAAGCTGAACTCGCCGAAGGCAAGCGACGGCCGTGCTGCTGGGTTGGCTGCACGCATCGTACAGACAAAGCAATGAGCGCTTCTCAAAAATGGGTGCTTGGCAGACAAAAGAAAACCCGCTAAACATATTGTCTAGCGGGCTAACGACTTTTCATTTTTACATCTGCATCACGATAGCGGAATAAATTCCTGAGTGATAGCAAAAGGTTTTCTCAAGGCACTTCTTACGATTAGAAGGTAAAGCATTGAACAAAGCATTACGCCAAAAATGTTATGTGGTCCGTTCGGAATATATAACAAGTGTGTAGGAAGGCTGTAAATCATTCCTCCAGGAATCATGCCGAGAAGCAAAGACATGCATTTCATTAAACGTCTCTGTCCGTTATTTTCGCGCTCTGCCATTTTTTCGCTATTTGCCACAAACGATAAGTAAGGCGCAAACACGAAACAAACGAGTACTGCAAAGACAATGAGTGGAGCGAAGAAATACGGCGCAATCAGATTCATCCATGTTTGCTCAAACACTTTCCATTCCATCCAAAAGATTGGAGTAGATAAGATAATTCCGATAACTGTACTTAAGATAACAACTAATGAAGTTGCTAGTATGGCCATTTGGCCTTGTTTTGTCTCCGTAAAGAAGGTTAACATTTTTTTCATTCTCTGAGTTTTTTTGGGGTGAAAATAATGAATTATTGAGTGTTGTAATGAACTAGTATTATATAACTATAATAGCATATATTTGTATAAAAGTCAATAGTAACAAATACCAGCCAAAACCGCGCTAATTGCATTATTCTGATGTCGACTTTGCTATACTAAACCCATGGCAAGATGGGACAAAATCTTCAGCAGAGGCAATGTCGAGGATCGCCGCGGAGCGCCGCAAGCGCTTGGCGGACTTGGTGTCGCTGGCATCGTGATTTATGCAGTCATTACTCTTCTCGGCGGCGGCAATCTTGGCGATGTCGCCGGCGGCGTACTGTCGCAGCTCAATACTGTTTCTGTACAAACAGACGACACTCGATCGACGGCAGAATTTGAAGGCGCTGATTCATACGAAATTTTTGCCTCAACTGTTCTCGGCTCAGCAAATGACATGTGGACCAACCTTTTCAATCAAGCAAACGCTACTTACACTCCGCCGAAACTTGTTCTCTTCCGCGCTGGCACGAGCTCCGCTTGCGGTGGCGCCAGTTCTGATGTCGGACCGCACTACTGCCCAAAAGATCAGACAATTTATATCGATGAAACTTTTTTTGCGGAACTCACTTCCCGCTTCGGCGCAACAGGCGGCGATGTCGCTGAAGCATACGTTATCGCGCATGAAGTCGGCCACCATATCCAAAACATCACTGGCATTTTAGAAAATGAAACTGACAATGAATCTTCAATACAAACGGAACTGCAGGCAGATTGCTTTGCAGGGCTTTGGGCAAATTCAGTGCAGCACCTCGGCGTCTTTGAGCCGGGCGAAATAGCCGAAGCAATCGATGCCGCTGCAGCCGTTGGCGACGACCGAATCCAGTCAAAAGTCCAAGGCAGAATCAATCCTGAATCTTGGACGCACGGATCTTCCGCGCAGCGCGTTGCTTGGTTCAACAAAGGATACGAGACGGGAGTAGTGGCGAATTGCAATACGTTTTAACCAAATATATTTTAGGCAAATGAAAAACCACACGATAACCGGTGTGGTTTTTCGTATGGTTAATTTAATCCAGATTTTGTACATCTATTGCACCTGTCCGATACTTTGTGGAAAAGTACGCCTTAACAGTGATCTGGTCTTTGCGGAAATCTCCAATGAGATAATCTTGCTTAACTAATTGCCTGAATTCATCATAAGAAACTTTTTTTGCAATTACTCCAGATTCTTTCTTTGCCGGACTGTTGGCAAAATAAGATTCTCTAACGCACTGCTGATTAATTCTCAACGATACGTTCCATGATTCGCCGCTGCCATCTTCTACTTGAATAGTAGAAACTAGTACAGCAACATACTTTTCAGTATCATTGTGCTTGATACAGAATGGAATTAATTTTCCTTCTGAATAATAGCGTAAGCCAGCAAATAACTCTTCAACTGAAGGGCCATTTGTAATCTCGATAGTTGTTTTCATCGTACGATGTTTTGTATAAGAACTTTTTTCTTTATATTTTGCAGAGTATAAAGATAACCCTGGAGCCATATGGCAATCTTTCCGTACAGAAAGAACTGATAGTATTATATCAGACTTGATCTAATTTGTCAATACACCACAACCACCACTAGCACCTAAAACAAGGTAGAATACTACAGTGAATGTCACTTTATATATCCTAATCGCTGTATTTGGCCTCGCTTCATATACAGTTGGCATCGTGAAGATGCTCAAGAACCAATACGTACCAAGCACGTTCAGCCGCATCATCTGGGTTTTGCTCGCAGTAAACAGCTTTGCTGGAGTTATTCTGAGCGAAGGCAGCCAAGCGTCTATTCTTTTGGGCTCGATATTGCTTCTCGGAAATATCGGTATGTGCATCGTCAGTTTTTGGAAAGGGACAAAGCACATCGGCAAACTTGAGTATATTTGCCTTTCCCTGCTGATCGTCAGCGGTATTATTTGGATATTTTTTAGTGCTCCCCTTCTCAATCTTGTCGTTAGCCTTGTAGCCCACTTGATCGGCGGCTTTCCGACATTCAAAAAAGTCTGGATTGATCCGAAAAGCGAAGATACAACTTTCTGGTCTCTGTTTTTCATTGCCAGCGTTCTTAGTGTGGTTGCAAGCCCAGACAAGTCACTGAATATCATAATCCTTCCGCTCTACTTTGCTTTGTTTGACGGAGCGCTTTTTGCTTTGACATTGAGGCAAAACAAAAGGCCCACCGAAGCAGGCCTTTAGCACTTTCAATAATAACATTAATTCGAGCCCTCTCTTTTTTGTACTGCAAGTTCGTGGATTCTCCAATTCTTGCTGCCTACTGAGTTGACGTCAATCTGGTATACACCTTTGGATTTCTCTAAAATGCTCCAGCTAAAATCATTTGTATTCCAAACACTAATCCCATCGGTAATTTCACCGTTGACCTGAATCATTTGAACAATGAACTCTTTGAGCGAAATGAACTCGCCGTTGCACACTATGCTTGAAAACATTCCTGTTTCCCAGTCACCGATGCAGCCAGCACAGTCATTGAACTGAGCATTTCTGCTCAAGACGATACTGTATGCAAGGCTATCTGTTTTTCCGATAAAGGAATATTCGAAGACCTGTGCATTTTTTCCATCGCCGCGGCGCGTAGTGCCGTTATACATTATCGTTTCGATAAGTGGCACATGTAGCTTTCTATATAACGAGTCATCAGAAATTGCTACGGGTGCACTTGATGTATTGCATCCAGTTGTAGAGATAAGCATGAGCGCAAAGCAGCATGCGATTGTCATTATTTTTGTCATTTTTAGTAGTTTATATTGGTTTCCGCAAGCGATCCTGACTAGCAGTTGTGCGCCTCTGGAAACCAATATAAGCCTTATTTCAAAGGGCTATTTACAATGGCAGTATACCAGATTGTACTTGACTTGTCAAGACATTCATGCTATAATTTCTCAAATAAATTTAAAACCAAAACCACTCGAAATGAAGACACCATTCTCCTTCCTACTCGCCTTTTTCCTTATGGAAACGGCAAATGCACAAGTAACTTTTGCGCCGTACGTTAACTACCCTATCGCAAACAACAGCGCCGAACATTTGGCGACTGGCGATTTCAACAACGACGGATTAGAAGACGTTGCCGTTACAACCGGCTTCGACGTGAATGCAAATGCCCCATTCCGATACAAAATATTGGTGTACTTGCAAAATGGCATAACGCACACGCTTAACGCTCCAGTGATCTATCCTTACAATCCTGTTTATCCAGGGGCAAGGGCAATGTCATCTGGAGACATCAATGGCGACGGATTAGCTGACATTGTTGTTGGCTACAGCGACTCTATCGCATGCTTCTTCCAGAACAATTTCGGAACAATGATTCCGGGACCAGTTCTGCGCATCGGCAACACAGTCGATGCAGTTGAAATCGGAGATGCAAAC